>CAMJNC010000051.1 GCA_946407195.1 uncultured Treponema sp.
CTGCCTGTTTTTGAACAGCGGAAAAATCAAAGCTTTCTTTTCTTCAGGTAACTGGTAGATCATGATGTCCTCCTGTGTAATGATAGGGTTTTACCAGATAATATTAATTTTGTAAGAAACGGGACATTCTGTTGGCAGTCGTTGAACCTTATAGCCTTTCCCATCATAATATTTAATTACTTCATCAATATAATATTTTTTGTCATAGGTATAATGACAATAAGTATTTTCGCCAAGATGTTTTTTTACTTCGATACCCTTGTTAATCTGATCAATCTGTTCTTTTGTTTCCTGGAGAGATTTATCAAATTGATTTTCGTGAACTGTTTTATTTCTTTTTTCTTCAATACTGTTCATTAATAACTTTCAAGGCTGTGAGCATCAAATCTCCTAATTTTTTTCTAACATAGATCAGAATAAAGTTCAAGATTTCAACCAGCCCTTTACACCTTTAGAAAATCTTTAAAAGCTCTGTAAGATTATCCACTTCATAATCCGGAGGATTTTCGGCGGCCAGTGTTGTCTGAAGTTTTCCAAATCCTTGCTTTATCCAAACGGCTTTCATACCGAGGGACTGGGCAGGGGAGGTATCGTTATCAATCCTGTCGCCAATCATAACGGCATCCTGTGGCTTACAGTTAGCGGCCTCTAACGCATGTTCAAAAATGCGGATATCAGGCTTCATCACTTTAACATCCCATGACGAAATGACATACTTAAAATATTTCAGGATGCCAAAGCTTTCAAGGCGTTCCCTTAATCCGTCTGCCTGATTCGCAATAACACCAAGCTCGTATTTTTCGGAAAGAGTTTTAAGTATAAAAGGCGCATCCTCATACATAGTTTCAAGTTCATGATGATATGGCACCATCTGGGAAAAATGAAACCGCTCAATCACCGTGCGGAATTGAGGAAGTCCCTCAATTGTTACTTTTTCAATTTCGTGATAAATATCTTCTGCTGTCACACCTAGCTTTTTTGCTTCATCGGTCGTAGCCTGATCCTTACAGCGGCGCACCCAAACCGCATCTTCATTTACAAGAGTATATCCAACATCAAAGAATAAAGTTTTTATCATCTTCCCTTACACCGAAAAACAAAAGCGTTTTTGATTTTGATCTTCTGCAATTTCTATACCGCCCATTTTTTTGTAAAAAGCAATTGCATTTTCATTTTGCCTGTTAACAGAAATTACAAACCGGTCAAAGCCTTTTTTTCGGACCTGTTCTTTTGCAAGCTGAATAAGATTTTTTCCAATACCTTTCCGCTGAAAATTTTTATGAATATACAGCAGCCCAATCTCTTGAAAAAATCCTTCAATTGGCTTATAGGGTTTCCCACAGGTCATCAATCCAACAGGCTCATTTTCGCTTTCAGCAAGATAAAGTTCAATATCTGGATTGTTACAAATCTGCTCAAAAATCTGAGTATTTTTTTCAACATCATAATTATCAAGAGCTTCGTCCGTATAAATCCCACGGTAAGTAGTTTTCCAAACCTGCCCTTTAAGTTCTGCAAGCTTATGACAATCGCGTAATTCTGCTTTCCGATAAATGATTTTGTCTTCCTTCAGCTTTTGCAAATCACTAAAAAACTGCTCAAAAACCTCTTCTCTATTCCGGGCAGTTTCATAATATTTTAGTCCGAACTTTTCGCATTGCTCTTTTATCAACAGGCTTTGTTCAACAATATATTGAGCACCTTCTTTTAGTTCTTCATCCGATTTGTAAAAAGTGTAATCCTTTGGGGTATCATATTTTTTCTGAATTGCAAAACGCTCCTCTGCCGTAACATCAGAGGTTATAAAATAAAAGATTTCGCAATTTGCACCACGAAGATATTTATCAAAATCCTCCGGTAAAAGCTGATACATATCAAGCACCATTCCAGGTTCAAACTCATCGTATTCTGCACTGTCCAGCATTGCTCGAATAAAAGGCGCCATCTTTCCGCTTATTACACGCAAAGTCTCCATAGAAGATAACCCCTGATAAGTGCTTACTCCAGTTTCGGGAAAACACTTTTCAAACCCGGCAATTATTGAATCCATACTTACATGCTGGTACCCATAACGCTTTGAAAGTATATGAGAAATTGTGCTTTTTCCTGCCCGCGGAACTCCCGCAATAATGATGTTGTTTTTCATTTTTTCACTCCCACGTACATCGCATGCCCACACATTTCAATAATCGATTTATCCTCTGCTGTAGAATCAATTAACTCCAGAAGCTTTTCAAACACATTTTTATTTTTGAACTTATAAATCACATCTTCTTTTTCGTAGCCAAAGCCGCGTATAGAACGGAGTAGTTGTTTTTCAAAACCATTTTCTGCAAAGAGCTTTTCAATTTCTTCTGAGGCAGGGTAGTAGCCTTCCTGAAAGCCGTGGTCCGAAAGATTTTTGAACTTGCCCGAATTAAAGCATTCTTCCAGCGTATTGATATCAACCTGGTCGGGACTCCAACAGAATCTTTGAACAAGCGCAATACTTCCCGACAAATGCGGAATAAAACTTGCAAAAACTTTTCCGCCGTTTTTGAGAACGCGCCGGATTTCGCTCACACATTTCTCGCGTTCTTCTTTTTCTGTAAGATGATAAAGCGGACCAAAGAGAAGTACGACATCAAAAGAATTATCTTTATAACAACTCAAGTCCGTTGCATTAACCTGGTCACAGGAAATCAGATTTTCAATCTTATCTTCTTCTTTCTGCTTTCTGGCTTGTTCAAGCAATGTTTCCGAAAGATCAGCAAGAGTTACCTTGTATCCCTTTTTAGCAAGCGGGAAAGAGTAAACTCCGGCTCCGCCACCAAGGTCGAGTACAGATATATCAGTTCCATCAGTTACCGCCGGAAGATTCTTCTCCAGAATCCCCATGGTCATCAAAAATTCAAGCTTTCCGCTGTTGTCATTCCGGAGTCTGTTTTTTTCATCAAAATGTTTGTAATAATTCTGAACTTTTTCAAAATCAGTCATTCACTATTTTTCCGTTTTTTATATGATATTTTATCATTCCCTGAACATCCTGATATTGTTCTGCAGGGCACCATAAAACGCTTAGCTCATCAAGATTATAAACCGCACTGTGAACTGTAAGATGGTTATAAATCTTTCTGCGCTCTGGAGCAACACTTTTTTGGCTTGCACTGCAAAGAATATCCATTGCCTGCTTTTCATCCTGAACAATACCATTTACCGGAGAAAGCTTTTCATAAATAATGTTGTATCTGTCCAGACCTGAAATATATTTTTCTTCGGTGCCTTCGTGATAGCCAGGCTGAATTATAAAATTTGTAATCCACTGAAAATCACTGGCTGCCTCGCGTGGACCTATAGCAGAATCTGAATCATTGTATGTTACAACCAGCTCTCTTTTTTGTCCGTAAAAATCATTAAGGTCAACATCGTTTACCCATTCCAGAATGGCACTGTGTCCTGTTTTATCGGCAATTATATAATGATAAGAAGCAGTACCTGAATCATGCATATCGTAATTTTTTGCGAGCTCAACTGCTTCTTTAAGTGAATCAGCATAATCAAGAATCAGCCTTATAAAAGGGCCGGTGCTGATATCTGGTTTATCTGTATTCTGATTTGTTGGAACAGAACGCATTCCCGGGCCCTGACCTGATTCCAGAACTCCACAGCTTACACCTGCATCATTAATACCGTCTAAAGGAATATAAACAGCACTAATGCTAAATATTTTTGTAGAAAAGGAATCCATATCTTTGTTGAATGGTATTCCCAAAAACGAAAGATCAACGGTGGAAACAGATGCATGTCGTTTTCTGTTTCCCTTCACTTTTACAATACAGGTATTTGTTGCAGGGTAGTCATAGTTGCGGGCTAAGAGCTTTTGTCCGTTCTTTGTTCTCGCTGTAAAGGCAGAGCAGCCAAAGTTGCCGGTGCTGGTTTCCATTGCTACAAGACCTTTTGTAAATTTTTTATTCAAAAAGTCTGTGAGCTCCTTGTCAGTTTTTACGCCACCCATTTTCAGATAATCATTAAAATAATAATTTCCCTTGTAGGTAATTTCGTAAACACCACCCTGATATTCTTCTCTGTTAGCTGGCTTTAACTGCCTGATGCTCGAGTAAACAGAAATTTCATTTCTGAAAACAAAGGCTGTTCCTGCAATTGCAAGAAAGACCAAACAAAAAATGGATGCCAAAATTATAAGAATAATCTTTACAGTTTTTTTCATTTTTTTTACCACACTGCTTTTTCGCCAGTTACTTTTTCGCCAAGCCAGCTTGCATTGTATTCAACAAAGCATTTTGTGTATGGCAAATCCTTGTATTTTTCCTGATGCTTCAGAATTGGATAAATCACGCTTCCCCAGCCAACAGAAATAACGCCGACAATAGCGTAAAGTGGCCCAAGTACGAGCGATTGAATTGTATGACCATACTCGTGTACTCTTGCGCCGGTAAAATAGTCACCTTCGTTATTAGGAACAAAAATGAATGGCCCAAGACTCAAGCCTGCCCAACGATCATTCCACTGCGTTTGAATTGCACATCTGTAGAACTTATGAGGCTTATTGATATGGATTAAAAAGAAAAACAATCCGATGAGTGTCTGTCCTAATCCCCAGGTACATTGAATTAATAAATAAATGATTCTTTTCATGGTTTCAGTATAAGTCAGGAATATTTAATCCGCAATGTGAAAAAAGGCAAGATGCATAAATTAAAGGATAAAATGCACATATAAGACGGTTATAATTTACAACTCTCTTAAATTCGCTTTTCAAAAATCAGATGATTAAAAAAAGAAACCTTTTTAAAATCTTCGATATTTCCAACACGTGTTTCAAGCTCAAGCATAGAGTTGTACCATTCATCGGTGTATTTGATTTCATTATTAGATGAAAGCCCGTAGAAAGCCCGGATTCCATAGAACTCTGAAAGTGCCATTTCGTCACCGAAAAAATCTGTTAGATACTCATTAGTGTAAACATCACGATTTCCGAACATACTGTCTTCAGGTTTCTGATCCAGAAGATCCAGTGCTGCCTTTGGATTATCTGTTAATACTGCACAACCATAAATACGACCATAAAGATTGTGCTTTATAATTGATAAGTGACCGCCAGGTTTTAAGACACGCTTTAGTTCGGTAAGAATCTCGTCTTTATTTTCTACATATTCGAGAACATTGTGACAGAAGATAACATCATAAGTATTGTCTTCAATAGTTTTCAGATATTCGAGGCCCTGTGCAATCAAGGTATAGTCGCTGCTTTCAAAACGAAGCTTGTACATTTCTTCATTTGGTTCTAAGGCTGTTACATCATGATTTTTTGCATAGTGCTTTGCAGTGATACAAAAACCCGCTCCAAAATCAAGAATCTTTAGTCGCTTGTCGTTTACGAATTTCAACTGATTAAAGATTACATCGTAGAATATTTTGCCCCAGGGCTGTTCTACCATTTTTCGATAATTTTCGATTGGTGTTGGCATTTTTATAACTCCTTTTACATTTTTTCTATTGTTTTATTGTTTATTGTGCTAATTTCAGCATTTATAATAACCACGCCAAAATACTGAATTACGTGGTTTAATTAAAATCAACATTGAATTTAGGATATCTGAACTTGCCATAATTGAATTAATCCAGGCAATATATGAAATATACGGTACAAGAGGTCCTGTATAAAAAAGTTTTATTACTAATGGAAGAACTGAGAGTACAAGAAAGGGGAGAGACATAAAAATCAAGAAACGGATTTTTGACATATGGGCATCTGAGCGAAGCCAGAAGAAAAGACCTGAATGTGTTAAATAAATATCGCCGATTCTGAATACAACCAGAACGTGCAGAAGTTCATGAATCAGAAAAACAGGAATTATCATTCCAAGCCTGAGAAGAAAAGGAATGTCGTTCATTGAAGTTGTCAGCAGACTGACAGGAAGAATAAGCAGAAACATCAGTGCATAAGCAAACCACATATAGTGTTCTCTAAACCATTGATTTTTAATAAAAGGCTTATACTCATTAGTATCAATTTCAGTCTCTGGAAGTTTTGTTACCCATTTAATCATTTTTTAACTCCTGATTTTTTTTCCATTCTTCTCTGGTTATAAGACACGTGAACTCACCGGCATATTCATGAATCTCTTTTTCATCTCCAAGCTGAACAGGGCGCAAGGTAAGCCGTTTTGTTTTTAATTCTGTTTTCATTTAATCCTCTTTTTTAACTGGAATCCATAGCTCGCACATTAAGTCGGGGTCGCCGTCATCAAAATATATTTCAAAATCAGGCGCTTCTTTAGTCTGTAAACCACTTTGTGGAAGAAAGTTCTGAAAATAATTTTCCCATGCTTTTGAAATGCAGTCGCCGTCTTTCCCGTAACAGTCAAAAATTACATAGCGGCTTTTTTCTACCTTCCATTTTGTAAATCCGTCTGGTGCTTTACTAAAATCAAAATCATCTGGAACAATAACCGCCAGAGCATACACAAACGAAGTTGAATCTTCCTTAAGCTCGGAGCAAAGCCCGAAAACTCTGTTGTTATTTTTTGCACGGAAGGTCTTTAATAAATCAAGCTTTTTGCTTTGAATACATTCTCCCCAGAAATCAGAAATACTTTCGTCGCTTTCATCTTCAATTATGTCTACAGAAAAAGAGCGCGGAATTACAAGAAAGTTTACAGTTCCAAGCTCTGTCATTTTATATTTGATTGGAGTAGCCCCTTCCATCGTAACTCTGATGCTGAGCGGATTATACATTGCAAGACTTTTGCTGCCGGCCTTTACGGCACCCGGTGTAATTCCATGAAAACGCGAAAAGGCCTTTGTAAATCCATCTACAGAATCAAACCAGTATTTCATGGCGAGGTCTGTAACTTTGATGTCGGTGTACATAAGCTCCTGGCCGGCGAGAGAAAGTCTTCTGTTTCTGATATAGGCGCTTGGAGTGATGCCGGAGATAAAACGGAAGGTTCTGTGAAATTCATAAGGTGACATATTCACCTGATTTGCTACATCAACATAAGTAATGTTATCGAGCAAGTGAGCTTCTATAAAATCAACAGACTTTTGTAAAATTTCAAAACCAATCATTTATAGTTTCCAGCGTGAGCAGGGCGTGTTCAATATCAAGCCTGGACTTTTTATTTTCCAGAATTGATTCCAATACATTATGACATACAAGCTGATAGCAGTTCTGCTTTTTAAGCTTTATTTCTTCCTGTTTTTCATCAGTGAAGATTTCAAACTTTGTGTCTGTACGGCCATCCTGATACCCGTCTTCAAAATAACGGATAAAGGCCTTTTTAAAGGTCGCTTCAAAACCCACGCTGAAAGGGCAGGAATTAAAAAGCGCTGAATTGCCATGAATTGTAGCTACCGCATTTTTGTAATTCCAAACCGCATTTACAGCAGCGCATTCCAGGCGGACATCTTTTCCTTCAACAGAAATTGTATCTGGCTTTCCTAGTAATTGTAACACAAAATCGATGTCATGGTGCATAAGATTTAATGAAATATTTTTGCGGTCAAGATTTCCCCACCAGTGCGGTGTCTGACGTTTAATCTGAAAGTTGACTAAATCGCCATAGCGCTTATCTTCCTTAATTTGATTCAAAAGCTGATAAGGATATTCAAACTGCAAAAACAAATCTACAAAAACGTGGCGATTGCATTCCTTTGCGACTTCTAAAATTTTATGTCCGTTTTCAGAAGTGTCCGCCAGAGGCATTTCTACAAAGACATGCTTCCCGGCACGCAGAGCCTTTATGGCATATTCTGCGTGAACCTTAGTTGGAAGACACACATCAACAAGCTCAATGCTGGTATCATTCAATATGTCATCCAGATTTATTGTAGTCTGAACTCCAAACTCTTTTTCAATTTCTGCCAGCTTCTCAGGATTGCGTCCCCAGACAATGATTTTGTCTACAAGTTTTTCCTGACGAAAAAGCTTTACATGTTCCTTACCAAAACCCGTTCCCAAAATTGCAATATTCATTTTCTAAACCTCCATGAAAAGTTTAGATCCATCACAAAATATTTACTCGAACATTCTTGCGGAATTTTGTCCCCTAATTACCACACTGCTTTTTCGCCGGTCACTTTTTCGCCAAGCCAGCTTGCGTTGTATTCAACAAAGCATTTTGTATATGGCAAATCCTTATATTTTTCCTGACGTTTGAGAATCGGATAAACCACGCTTCCCCAACCAACAGAGATTACGCCGACAATTGCGTACAATGGTCCGAGCACCAGCGACTGAATTGTATGACCATACTCGTGAACTCTCGCACCGGTAAAATAATCACCTTCGTTATTTGGAACAAAAATGAATAGCCCAAGACTCAAGCCTGCCCAATGGTTATCCCACTGCGTTTGAATTGCACCTCTATAAAATCTATGCGGCTTTATGATATGGATTAAGAAAAAGAAAAACCCGATGATTGTCTGTCCCAATCCCCATGTGCACTGAATCAAAATATACAAAAGATATAAAATACGTTTCATAATTTCACTATAAGTTATGATTACCGAATCCGCAATGTGCACAAAGGCAAGATGCATAAACCAAAGGGTAAAATGCACATTACCGCCAGTTACTTTCTATTCTCCCATTCTTCACGCGTAATAAGACACGTGAACTCGCCCGAAGTTATACCGGTTTTCGGGTAAGTTCTGGTTCCCTTGTCATCAACTAAAGTCATTCCGATTTTTTTCATCACACCAAAGGATGCTGCGTTCTTACAGTCGCATTGTGCATACACTTTGTTGATTGAAAGATTTGTGAAAGCAAAATCTAAAAGTGCTGCTGCCGCCTCAGATGCGAAACCCTGATTACGATAGTTTTTGTTGATAATCCAGCCGAGAGTTGCATAGGAATGATCTTCACTATGGCTGAGATCTGCATCGCAGCCACCGATTATTTTTCCTTCGTAAATGATTACAAACTCATAATCCAGCTGGTCCGGAGAGCCCCAGTCTGCAGCGTTTCGTTTTACAAAGTCTGCAGTCTCTCCAAAACTATCATTCGGTAGCCAGAACATCATTGTGATTTCTTTGTCACCGGCATATTCATGGATCTCTTTTTCATCTCCCAACTGCACCGGTCGTAAAGTAAGTCTTTTAGTTTTTAATTCTGTTTTCATTTAATCATCTCCATACACATATTTCTTAATCTGAGTCTGTTTATCCTGATATTTGCCAGCTCCCTGATACTCCAAACTAAACCCGCATTTTTCCAGAACCTTGCATGAAGCAACATTTTCGGCATCACAGATTCCGTATATTTTCTGAATCCCCAGCTGTTTCATTATCACCGGAAGAAAAGCAGTAAATGCTTCTGTTGCGTAGCCCTTGCCTGTAAATTGTTTTGCAATATGATAGCCGACTTCCCAAACAACACTCTCAGTTGGAACAGCCTGCACATAACCGATATTCGTTTTGTCTTTCAGCAGTACAGGATAAACGAGTGGCCCGTCAGCCCCTTCATATTGTGACATTAAAAAATCAATTGTTTCCGCTGCATCTTCAACAGTTTCAAAAACCTCGTCCTGCAAGAATCTGCGTGTATCTTCATCGAGCGAATTCTGATGAACAGCCTCTGCCATGTCAGGAGTAAACTTTGTGATTATGAGACGGTTTGTTTCTATTGCTTTCTCCATATTGTCCAGTGATATCCTTTTCCATATCCAATCTTCTTGTAGAACTCATCATCGCCGCCAGTCATGTGAGTAGCCCCCAGAGGCTTGAGCGTGCGGTAATGCTTTGTAAGAGCGGCCGCCGCCAATCCCCGTTTTCGATGATCCGGATGAGTACAAAGCGGTTCCATATAAGCAAGATGATTTTGAGGAACCCACCACATACCAGAGAAGCAGACATATTCTTCGTTCTCATCTGCAATGATGATATTGTACTGCGGTGTTTCATGAGGAGTTGGTGACATGAAAGAAGCCCAGCCGTCTTTATGAGATTTTGCGGGAGTCCATTCCAGAGAATCGTCGTATTTATCCCAGCCCACAAACTCACCACGCTCGCCATGACCAAAACCATACCAGCAGAGCTTTGAACATTTTACGATATCAATATCCTTGTGGTCTACAAAATGATAACCTTCCGGCAGCTCGTAATTCAGTTCGTTCTTAAAATCAAAAATCATGTCTTCATATTCATAAACCTGTTTAAAACCTCGCTTTGCTGCTGCATCCTTTAAGAACTGCTGACCTTCCGAAAAGACAAACTGCTGCTCGCCATTAAAATGAGGCATAGTGGTAACGGCATATTCAATAAGCTCGTCTGCAAGAAATTCATACCCCTTACGAACATTGAAATAAATATCTGTCACCGGTGCTTCGTAATAAGCAAATGCAACAACCTTGTCTCCATCGAACCAGAAGCGATCCAGAAAAGAATATGACGAATCCATCCAGGTTGCAGTAAGTGCATATTCAAAAAAAGGCGCCGGTCGTCCACTCGCATTTTTCCAGTCGTAAGTTTCTACAAGAAAATCCCACACGAGATTTATATCTGATAATAATTGAAATTGTTTTGTCGTAATGTTCATAGTTTTTTATTTCCTTTAATTTTTATAGAAGGGGAAAGCCTTCCCCTCGCTCCAGCCCTTCGGTCTTCCGCTACCCCTTCACCTAGTGGGCTTCGCCCCCTAAGACCCCCAATTTTCTGGTACAGTTAATATGACATTTAAATGTCATATTAAAACAACTCATCCAATAAAATATAATAATTGATTTTGTCCCAGTCCGGTTCAACTCCAAGAGCTTCAAAAAATAGTTCAGGATTAAAATCCTGATAATTCTTTTTGCCCCAGGTGCCGTCTGCATTGTGTTTAAGGCTTCGGTAGCAAAGCGCAATGTCTACCCATTTGTCATTTACCCCAGTGTCTCCCAAATCTATTAAACCGCTGAGCTTACCATCCTCTATAAGAATATTCGGAAGACAGAAATCTCCGTGCGACAAAACAGGGTCACGTTCAGGTCTGTTGTTTTCTAGCCACTCAAGCAGCGCCATAGGATTTTCAAAACCGTCCGGTCCAAAAGTCGTCGGTTCTGCATCACTCACATCGACCAGCTTATTTTCAACACGATACCTTGCTTCTGCAAGTTCATCATCAAGTGTAATTTTACGAGGACAATCAGAAATATCTACACTCCACAAAAGCTTAAGCGCCTGAGCAAGATATTGGCATAGCTCTTTAGGCCGCGACATGTAGTAATCGTCACAGCTCATTTTTCCTGTCACTCTGCTCATAAGAAGGTATTGAAGTCCAAAGGTTTCATCCTTTTCATAAGCAATAACCTTTGGAACAGGTAGCTTACCTTCAAGCCAGCGCATCATCTTTACGAGCTCATCATTTTTAACCGAAGCTTTTTCAATCTTCAGTACACAGTCATCATACATCAGAACTTTCGCCTGGGACTTTCCCATATCATCACAGGTGTAATTTTTCCCAGCAACAAGCTCTTTGATTTTTTCCGGAAATTTAAGGTTTTCAAGCATTTTTATTTTCCTTTCTTAAAACTAAAACTTCATCAAATCATCAAGTGTATCCGAAGTTTCAACCGGAACCCAGTGACCTTCCATGCAGGTTTCAGGATTGAGTTCTTTAATTTTAGCTTCAAGCTTTTCGCAGAGTTCCTTGTCTTTGATTCCTGTCATAAAATCATCGCAAGTGGAATCGCCGAGGAAAAGCACTTTGTCTTCCTCAATATAAACGAGAGTTGAATCCTCGGTATGAGGTGCTTCGCTTTCCACGATACGAACTTTACAGCCACCAAGATCCAGCGTCATTTCCCCGGAAAACAAAATGTCAGCCGGCACAACAATCACTTCCTTGCCGCCTGCATATTCTTTTCTGATGCTCTCGTGAATTGCAAGAAACTCAGCCGGGCCGTTGTTTTCAATCTTGTTTTTCCATTCCAGGAGATGTCCGTTTGTCTTTTCGTTTGCAATGCATAAACCGTTCACCGCATGCATACCAAAGGTGTGATCCCAATGCCAGTGAGTAAGCACAGTGAGAGAGGGCAGAGGCAGCCCTGCAGCTTCCAGCAAGGCATAGAATTCCTTTACGTGATTGTCAGAATGTCCTGCGTCTATAGCAAGGCTCCAGTTTTCACCCTTAACATATCCAAGGTTAGGGCGGTCTCTTTCTGATTCATAAGGCATGATCCAGATGTGTTCAGATATTTTTTTAAGTTCCATAGTTTTATCTCCATTATGTCAGCATGACACAGTTCATCTAAAATCTTTTTACCATTGGTCTTGTGGTTTGTTCTTCACTAAAACCATTCTTCTTGTAAAAATTGTAGGCAGGTACATTCGAATCTGTCAGAAGAAAAATCTGTTTGATTCCAAGTTCCTTTATTGCCTTTTCAATTTCTGCAATAAAAAAGCTTCCGGCTCCTGCTCTCTGCCTGTCAGTCTTTATGCAGAACTCATTGATGATATATTCAGTTCCTGAATACCAGTGCTTCACATATCCCAAAGAAATTCCAATCAGCTCATTATCATCAAACAATCCATAGGTCAAAGAGTACCCCTGACCAACAAGGTCGTTTATATACATATCAAGCTGATTTGTATTGGACCAGTCGTCATTCCACGGCTCTTTTGTAAAGACGCTGGTAAATACCTCCGTAATTATTTCCTTATCTTTTATAGTAAGTCGTTTTAAATTAAGCATTTTTCTCCTCTCATTTTGTTGCTTTAAGCGTATAAGTGTGATCCCAGTTTTTAAGAACTTCTACACTTGAAAAACCAGCTGCCAGCAGAGCTTCTTTTTCGTGCTCTACAGTCAGCGGTGTGTCATAGTGATAGAACTCACCGTCAGGCAGATTCTGTTCTTTTCTCAAACGAAGCAGCTCCTGTCTTCTGGTGATTTCTTCTTCATCACTCATTGCAAAATAATCAGTAAGAATAAAATATCCGCCGGTTTTCAAAGCTGCCTTGAGTTTTGTATAAAGCGGAATTTTTTCTTCCTTCGTAAAATGATGCAATGATTCAACTGACACAGCCGCATCAAACTGAGCTTCTCCAAATGGCACATCAAAATATGAACCTAAGATCAGATTGATATCCTTGTCACTGAATTTCTTTTTCAATTCATTGAGCATGCCAGCCGCAAGATCTATTCCAGTAACTTTTGCATCTGAATTTATGGCAAAGAACTCGTCAAGTTCCAGACCAGTTCCGCAGCCTAAATCTAGGATTTTTGTTCCGCTTTCTTCAGGCAGACATCCTGCTGTAAACGGATAAAATTCCTTTGCAAAATCTATAGTATTTAACTGATGCTCTTCATAGCCTTCAGTTCTTGAATCAAAAAAGTCTCCCATTTTTTCTAACATTTTTTTCTCCTGAGAAATATTTTTTACAAATCCCAGCCCCTGTAGCGGTTTTTCTGATACTCCCGTGTAAACCTTGCAATCTGCATCATCTTTGCCTTGCCCCATTCATTTTCCTGATGGAGCTGCTGATATGTTGCCCAGCGTTCTTCACTGAGAGAGCCATCTGCAAGTGCCGCGAGTACTGCACAGCCCGGCTCATTAGTATGAGAGCAGTCATTAAATTTACACTGATCAAATAAGCTGACAACATCAGAGAAGGTTTCATCAATTCCATCTTCCATGTCCAGCACACCGATTTCACGAAGCCCTGGAGTATCCATAATCCAGACTCCGCAATCCAGCCTAACTAACTGTCGGTAGGTTGTGGTATGACGGCCTTTTCCATCTGAATCGCGAATGTGGTTTACCTTCATCAAATCATTGCCATTCAGAGTATTCAGCAGGGTAGACTTACCAACTCCCGAAGAGCCCACAAGTGCAATTGTCTTATCAGCAACCAGATACGGTTTCAGATTTTCAATGCCAAAACCAGTCAATGAACTGATGGCAATAACATCAGCCTTGTCACAGATTGCTTTAGTGATTTCAACCTTAAGCTCAACGTCATCACACAAATCAGCCTTAGACAAAACTACAACTGGCTTTGCACCGGTTTGCAGAGTAATAGAAACGAATCGTGCAATTCTGTTTTCATTGTAATTCTGGTTTAGCGAGGTAACGATGAATACATAATCAAAATTTGCAACGATGGTTTCTTCCAGAAGATTTTTTACAAAGGCTTCGGCATGTCCGCTTCTGTTTGGGCGCTTGAATACAGTAGTGCGAGGAAGCACTTCATCAATCAGTGCGTCACCATATTCATTTGTAATAACCTTTACATAGTCACCAACAACAGGCGGCTCAAGTCCGAGATTGTAAAATTTTCCTTTAAGTTTTCCGAGTAATTCATGCTCTGAGTTTACAGTTTTGTCTTCTCCACATGGCAAAAGTGTAAAATGATTTTTCTGCACGCATGATACACGTGCGGTAATAATATTATTTGTTTTCAATTTGATTTCCTAAAATGCAAGAGTTAATAAAGTTCAGGATGATAAAATGAACTTTATCCAGTACAGCTCCGCTTTCAGGCAAAAATGTGGGAATGACGTAACGTCTTACATTATGCAATAACAGCGGAGGTCGAAGA
>CAMJNC010000052.1 GCA_946407195.1 uncultured Treponema sp.
GAAGGACATTCCTTCTGAGCTTCTTCGATGTAAGTAAAGAGCTCGCGATGGTCCACCGCCACTACAGCCTTAATAAAAGCGGCGTTACAGCGGAATACAATATCTTCCTTAGTGAGCATGTGTGTCGCAGGAATTACAGAAGCGCCGATTTTATGAAGAGCAACAATTGAAAGCCAGAACTCATAACGTCGCTGAAGAATCAGCATAACGAAGTCGCCTCGTTTAATGCCGATACTGCGAAAATACGCAGCGGCTTTATCTGTGCGTTCCTTAAGTTCTCCAAAGGTCATAACGAGCTCTTCGCCGTTATCGTTACACCATACAAATGCCTTGGCATCCGGTGTGCGCTGGGCAAGAACATCAACTACGTCGTAACCAAAGTTGAAGTTTGCCGGAACCTTTATTTTGTAGTTTGCAAAAAAGTCGTTGTAATCTGTAAACTCAGTCTTTTCAAGAAAATCTTCTAACATAAAAAAATCCTATATAATTATTGCAAGGAACTTAGCCTTTGCATTATTCAGCGCCTGCATTCCGTGCTGTTTTGTAGCATCAAAATAAACGCTGTCTCCTTCTTCCAGAGTCATTTCCTTGCCGTCTACCACAAGCTTCATTGAGCCTTCAATCATATATTCAAACTCATGACCAGGGTGTGCATTGAAATGAATCTCGCGGGTTTCTTCCGGAGTGATGGTAACTATAAATGGATCTGCCTTACGGTTCTGGAAACCAGCTGCCAGAGCCTGATATTTATAGTCACTTCGTCTGTCTACCGAAAGACCCTTGTCCTTTTTTGTGAGACAGTAAGAATGCATGTGAGGTTCTTTACCCGAAATAAGAGTTCCGAGGTCGATTCCATACTTTTTAGACATTGACTGTAAAATACCAACAGGAATGTCTACAGTGCCAGTCTCATACTTCTTGTACTGCTCAATAGAAATACCGCATACACCTGCAGCTTCTTCAACTGACACGTCCATAATTTCACGCAGACCAATTAATCGGTCTGCTACGGCTTTTATCTCCTCGTTCATATTGCACCTCCTAGTGCTTTCTTAATAATTTCATAATACATAAAATACAGGTTAAAATCAATAGAAAAGTTAAAAAATAATAAAAATATTTAGTATAATTAAAGTTGTAAAAAGAAAATTCGTGCGAATTCGAAAATCCTGTTATATAATTATTAACATGAAAGATGGAAAAGAGTTATTCGAACACACAGTACTTATTGTTGATGATGAAGCCATTAACAGAGAACTTTTGGGTAATATTCTTGAAAAAGAATACAGGGTAGTTTTTGCTTCGAATGGTAAAGAAGCCCTCGAAATAATTCATCGGGATAAGGATATTCTTTCACTTGTTCTGCTGGATCTTCTTATGCCCGAGCTTTCCGGTTTTGATGTCTTAAAAAATCTTAAGGAAGATGGTCTTATTACAGAACTCCCTGTAGTAGTTTTGACTTCCGAAAAATCTTCGGAAATTGAAAGCCTTCGTCTTGGTGCTGCAGACTTTCTTACAAAGCCTTATGATTTACCTGAGGTTATTCTTGCTCGTGTCAGTCATTCCATACAGCTTTTTGAAAATTCAAAGCTCATTCATGCTACAGAATTTGATAAACTCACCCTGCTCTACAGTCCTGACTTTTTCTTTGAATATGCTGCTCATTTTGACCAGCGTTATCCTGATACTGTAATGGATGCCATCGTAATCAACTTTACACATTTCCATCTTTTGAACGAATTAAAGGGCCGTAACTTTGGAGATGAAATTTTAATTGATATGGCTGATGGAATACGAAAGGTTCTTCTTAAAAACGGTGGAATTGCCGGCCGCTATGCAGATGATATTTTCTATATTTACACAAAGCATATGGAGGATTATTCCATCTTCTTTACAGAGCTGAATAAAGCGCTTTCTGCAATTCTTAAAACTTCAGAAACAAGACTTCGTATTGGTGTATTTACAGATACTAAAAAATCCTTTGATATTGTTCACCGTTTTGCTCATGCCGTACAGGCCTGTAACTCAATCAGAAACAAGAGCAATGAAGAAATCTGTATTTATGACCAGGAGATGGCAGAAAAAGAAGTTTTTGATGCGCACCTGCTGGAAGACTTCGAAGTTGCAATTGAGCAGAAGCAGTTTAAGGTAAATTATCAGCCTAAATTCAATATTACAAAAGATAAGCCGTTCCTTTGCAGTGCTGAAGCTCTTGTAAGCTGGATGCACCCGGAGCTTGGTCGTGTACGTCCAGACCTTTTTATTCCGCTCTTTGAGGAAAATGGTCTTGTAACCTTGCTTGACCGTTATGTATGGGAAGAAGCAGCTAAGCAGATTAAACGCTGGAAGGAAGAACTTGGTGTTACAATTCCGGTTTCTGTAAATGTTTCGCGTGTAGATATTGCAGCCCCTGATGTTGTTGATTTTATTACAAAAATCGTAAAGGAAAACGAACTTCAGCCATCTGAGTACATGCTTGAAATTACAGAGTCTGCTTATACAGAAGATTCAAAAAGAATAATAGAGGTTGTAGAAGAACTTCGTCGTCTTGGCCACAAAATCGAAATGGATGACTTTGGCTCGGGCTACTCTTCCCTCAATATGCTTACCTCAATGCCAATTGATGCACTTAAAATGGATAAGGCCTTTATCCGCAACATCAAGCCTGGCAATAAGGATATGAAGCTTGTAGAACTCGTTTTAAACATAGCTAAAAATCTTGAAGTGCCTGTAATTGCCGAAGGTGTTGAAACTGAAGAAGAATACAAAATGCTCAAGGCTGCCGGCTGCGACATAATTCAGGGCTATTATTTTTCTAAGCCGGTTCCACCAGAGGAATATAAAAACTTCGTAAACAGCTGATATCAGCTGATATAAAAGGTTGTGGGGTTTTAAATGATTACAATAGAGGCTTTAAAAAACGCCGGTGCTGATGTTGAAACCGGACTTGCCCGCTGTATGAACAAGGAAGACTTTTATCTTAAGCTTATAAACATGGGGTTAAACGATGCTCATTTTGAACAGCTTGGAATTGCTCTTTCTAACAAGGATTTAGATAAGGCCTTTGAGCATTGTCATGCTCTTAAAGGTGTTATAGGAAATCTTGCAATTGATCCTTTATTTAATGCTATTTCAGAATTAACTGAATTACTCAGAAATAAATCAGCTGATGATTATAATCCGTTATATCAAAAAATATTGGAAATACGCAGCAGGCTTATAAAACTGTAACGGTGCCAGAATGAAAAAATTAATTGTCTTAATTCTTTTAGTTTTATCCTTTTCTATTCCTGTATTTTCTGAAGCAGCCCGGGAGACTGTAAAAGTCGGCTATTATGAAAATGAAGTATTTCAGGAAGGTGCTGCACCCGGCTTAATCAAAAAAGGTTATGCCTATGAATATTACAGAAAAATATCGGAATATACCGGCTGGAAGTATGAATATGTTTACGGAAACTTCAGTGAAATATATCAGAAGTTTATGAACGGCGAAGTAGATTTAATTGCCGGTCTTGCCTATAAGCCGGAACGTGCAAGCCTTATTTCCTATCCGGATGATGCAATGGGAAATGAAACCTACAGCCTTATGAAACACGATTCAGATTCCAGCATTACGGCAAACTATACTACTCTGAATGGAAAATCTATTGGAGTTTTAAACAGTGCGATTTATGACATCCTTGAAAAGTTTTTGCAAGACCACAATGTAAAAGCTAATATTCAGAAATTTGACGCATACGACCTTTTATTTAAAACCTTTGATTCGCAGAAAATTGATATTCTTGCTGTTGAAGGAGATGGTGCTTACGGAAGAGAACATGCAGAAATAATATGTGCCTTTGGCACTTCTGATTATTATCTTTGTGTTACTAAAACCCGCAATGATTTACTGGAAGAGCTTAATGCTGCGCAGAGTCAGCTATATACAGAAGAACCGAATTTTGTAAACTCTCTTAAAGCTAAATTTTATCCGGTTAGTATTTCGAGCCGCAGCTTTTCTACGGCAGAAAAAGAATGGCTGGAAAATCATTCAGAATTGAAAATCGGTTATCTGGATAAATATCTTCCCTACAGTGATACTGACTCCCTTGGAAATTCGAACGGAATTATTAAAGATCTTATACCAGAAATTATAGAGAGACTTGATATTTCCGGAATTACAGCAACCTATAAAAATTATAAAAGCTATGATGAGATGATTGCAGCCATGCTGAACGGTTCTGTTGATGTTGTATTCCCGGTTGGCGGCGGTCTTTTTTATTCAGAGGAAAACGGACTTTATCAGTCTAATCCGGTTACCTCTTCTTCTACTGAGCTTGTATTTCTTTCTGATGCTGCCGGAGAGAAGCACGACAGCTTTGCGGTAAATAAAAATAATAAAATGCAGTATTACTATGTAATAACAAATTTTCCAGACAGCCAGATTAATTTCTATTCTTCTATCGAAGAGTGTCTTAATGCGGTACTTACGGGTAAAGCAGACTGCACTACAATAAACGGTCTACGAAATGATATTCTTAGAAATCGTCGTTACAGAACGCTTTCTTCCAGACCTCTTAAAACTCCTGACGACCGCTGTTTTGGAATTGAAATTGGTAACGAAGGTCTTTTAAAACTTTTAAACCGCGGAATAAATATTATTGGTTCTGAATATACTCAGAATCTTTCTTACCGTTATTCGCAGCAGTTATATAAATACACCATTACGGATATGCTTCAGGATAACAGCGGTATTTTTGGACCTGTGTTCTTTATTATTGTTGCAACAATTATTCTGTTTCTTGTACGTGATGCAAGACATTCCAAGCTTGCCCTTAATGCGGCTGAACACGCTAACCATGCAAAGACTGTTTTCTTAAATAACATGTCTCATGATATTAGAACTCCTATGAATGCCATTGTTGGCTTTACGGAACTTGCACAGCAGAACGTTGGAAACAGGGAGCTTGTTACAGATTATCTTTCTAAGATTTCGGTTTCGAGTCAGCATCTGCTGTCGCTTATCAATGATGTGCTGGATATGAGCCGTATTGAAAGCGGAGCTGATACTCTTGAAGAAGAAAATGTAAATCTCCCTTCCCTTATAGAAGACCTTAGAACTATTGTTATTCAGGCAATTAATGATAAGCTTCAGAATTTTACCATCGATATCAGCGGAATAAAAAATCCTGATGTTATTACTGATAAGCTGAGGCTTAATAAAATTCTTCTGAACATTTTAACCAATGCAATAAAGTTTACCGACAAAGGCGGAACTATTTCCTTAAGTGTCAAAGAAATCATTTCAGATAAAGAGAAGACTGGTAAATCAATTTATGAATTCAGAATTAAAGATAATGGAATTGGAATAAGCAGCGAATTCCAGAAAATAATTTTTGACTCCTTTACCCGCGAAAGAAACAGTACTGTAAGTGGAATTCAGGGAACCGGTCTTGGTATGGCAATTACAAAAAATACTGTAGACATGCTTGGCGGCGGAATTGAGGTAAACAGCATTGAAGGACAGGGAGCAGAATTTATTGTTACTATTCCATTAAAAATCGGAACAGGCGCTCAGGCTCCCGACAGTAACGAACAGGGCCTGGCAGATCTTTCCGGAAAAAGAATTCTCGTTGTAGAAGATATTGAGCTTAATCAGCAGCTTGTTACTATGATTTTAAAAATGAACGGCTGTGAGGTAGAGCTTGCTTCAGACGGAACTGATGCAGTTTCAATGTTCAAGGAAAAGCCTGCCGGTTATTATGACCTTATTTTAATGGATATTCAGATGCCGCAAATGAACGGCTATGATGCAACAAAACAGATACGCAGTCTTGAAAAAGACACAGGCTCACACATACCAATTTTTGCCATGACTGCAAACGCGTTCGACGAAGATAAAACAAAGGCAAAGGAAGCCGGTATGGATGGTCATATTGCTAAGCCAATTGATCGTGAATTATTAATAAAGGTAATACAGGAAAAACTAAAATGAAAAGAATCCCAATTATTTTTGCAAACGTTTTAATTGTATTTCTCATTTTATGCTTTGTTTCCTTTTATGTTCATAATGATGTAATTGCGACCCGTGAAAATAATACAGAAAACTTTATTAACATGACTGTAGGAATGGAACAGGTAACAACAAATTATCTTGTTTCTGAGCAGCGCACCTGCGACAACTGGGCGAGCTACATAAATCATAATTTTATGACAATGGAAGAGGCTCGTGATTATCTGGAAACAGTTCAGACAATCATGACAAACTCTGCTCATGTCGTAACTTATAAAAACGGTAAGTTTGAAGGTCTTTCTAATCGTTCGCGTACAGATAATCCTGAAGAATACCATGTTGTCTACGATGGGATAGATATTTTTTCCGAGCATATTCTTGCAAAAGATAATTCGCTTGTTAATGCTACCCGCTCCTTTACAAACCCTATGAACGGTATTCAGTCGATTGCCTTCTGTAATAATGTAACTCTTAAGGCAAATGATGGCAGTCCATACGATGCAGTTTTAATGCGTGTTATTCCGGTAGATTCACTTTCTGACAAATGGGTATTCCCTACAGATAAATATAAAAATGCCCAGATTTCCATGATTGATATTGATGGTAATTATATTATCCGTGGAAAGTCTTTTAAGAACTCTAACTTCTTTGAATTTTATAAATCTTATAACAATGTTAGTTATGAATATGAAAAGAATATAGAAGCTTCAATAAACAATCTTGGTCAGCTGAAAATGTTTAATTCAAAGGGAGAAGAATGCCTTATCATTCATCTTCCTGTAAATTCAGCTCCCGACTGGTTTTTAATTTCTTATATTCCAATGACAGAAATTACAAGAGATGAACATGACTGGCTTCTTTTAGGGGTTGTTGCCATTTCGCTCATTATGCTTTTAATTTTAGATCTTATTATTTTTATGATTTATAATAAAAAGCTCGCTGCAGCAGCCGATTCAGCTCGTCATGCAAATAAAGCAAAAACAGACTTTCTTTCTACAATGTCGCATGATATTCGTACCCCTATGAACGCAATTACAGGTCTTACCATGATTGCCGAAAAAAACATAGATGATAAAACGGCAGTTCAGGATAACCTAAAAAAAATACGAATGGCAAGCAATCATCTGCTGACACTGATTAATGATATTCTCGATATCTCAAAGGTTGAAAGCGGCAGAGTAACTCTCTCACCCCTTACCTTTTCAATTGTTGATACTGCAGAAAATCTTGTAAACATTTCGCAGCCAATGGTACGCGAAAAAAATATAGACTTCAGATTCCGCAGCAGAAATTTTACATATGAATTTCTTTATGCAGATCAGCTTCGTATTAATCAGATTTTTATAAATATTCTTTCGAATGCGCTTAAATATACTCCGGAAGGAAAGCTTGTTGCAGTTGATTTAATTGAAGAGCCGTCTGAAAAAAAAGGCTATATCAAGTTGATTTATTCTGTTGCTGATACAGGTATGGGTATTTCAGAAGAATTCATGAAGAATATCTATACTCCATTTACGCGAGAAACTGACAGCCGAATAAATGCAATTCAGGGAACCGGTCTTGGTCTTGCCATTACCAAGAAGATGGTCGATTTAATGGAAGGTACAATAGAGTGTCAAAGCGAGGTTGGAAAAGGCACAACCTTTACAGTTACTCTTGAGCTACAGATTTCAGATATTAAAGATGATGATAAGCTTCCTCCAATGGATGTGCTTGTAGTAGATGATGATGAGGTTCTGCTCGATACTGCTCAGGATACTTTGCGTGAGCTGGGAGTAACTCCATACATCGCTCAAACTGGTGAAAAAGCAATTGAACTCGTAACACAAATGAAAAATAACGGTAAGAATTACAATATAATAATTCTTGACTGGAAAATGCCTGGACTCAGCGGACTTGAAATTACAAAACGTATACGCGAGCTTGTCGGAAAACAGATTCCTATTCTTCTTGTTTCTTCCTATGACTGGGTACAGATTGAAGATGAAGCAAAGAATGCCGGAATCAATGGATTTATTTCTAAGCCACTTTTCCGTTCTTCGCTTTACAAAAAGATTTCAGAGGTGCTCGGTATAAATCAGGATAATCAGCCACAGGATGATACAACCGAGCTTTCGGATATGCATGTTTTAATTGCAGAGGATATGGATGTTAACTGGGAAATCATAAAGACTCTGCTTGAGATGTATGGAATAAAAAGCGATCGTGCAGAAAACGGAAAGATTGCGGTTGATATGCTGCGCAATATACATCCTACTCAATATGATGCAGTCTTTATGGATATTCAGATGCCGGTTATGAATGGTCTGGATGCTACCCGTGAAATAAGAAAACTGGAAAATCCATATGCAGCCGGAATTCCTATTATTGCAATGACGGCCGATGCCTTCTCTGAAAATGTTATGGAATGTATGGAAGCTGGAATGAATGGCCATATTTCAAAGCCTATTGATATAAAGCTTGTAATCAGGGAATTGAAAAAAATCCAGAATTCCAAAATCGAATATTTTAATTCGAGTAAATAAAGAACGAAAATTCGCTAAAATACAATAATAATGAGGTAAAAACTATGAAAAGAAATTCAATCCTTTTAATTTCACTTCTCTTTAGTATTTCCGTAAGTGTAATTTCTTGTAAAAAAAAGCATGTAGAAGAAGTTGTTTTTACTCCTAAACTTGATACAAATACCTCAAGCACTCTCGTAATATCCGGACATTATAAAAACTTCGAAGCAATAGAAGCGGAAATAGACCGCTTTAATAAGTTTTATCCTAATGTAGAAATTGTTTATACCAGTCTTGATAATTACAATGAAACAATTCTTACTTCACTCGCCGGCTATGAACAGCCTGATATTTTTATGGGTTTTCACTGGATGATTGATAAACCAAAATATGCTCCACTATTTGCAAAATGTCAGAATATGGCTGATGAAAAAAATACAGGTTATGATTTAAATACTATAAAGTCCTCGTTAGTTTATCATAACAAAGATGGCTTTGTTCCAATGGTTCCAATTCTTGCTATGACCTATGGAATGCTTGTAAATGAAGATCTCTTTCAGAAGGAAGAATTAAAAATACCAGAAACCTATTCTGAATTAATTGAAGTATGCTCTAAGTTTAAGGAACATGGTTATAACAATCCTCTTATGACATACAATATTTCAACTACTCTTGGTCCCTGCTTAATATATACAGATTTTAGTAAAGCAGTACAAAAAAATCCGGCTGCAATAAACGCTTTAAATAATCTTGAACCAGAGGCAGGAGAATACATACGTCCTTATCTGGAATGGACAGAAGATTTCCGTTCAAAGCACTTAATAGATTTTGATGCCTGCAAAGAAATTAAGGACAATTACAATGCAATCATTATGAGATTCTTTAAGGGGGATGTTCCTATGATGCTTTGTTCATGCGATACTGCATCCGGCACAGAAAAACGCGAGTCACGTTCTAAAGAATTTACAGAAAATCCGTTTAAATACAGCTTCCATATTTTACCTGTAAATGATAATCAGCTTGAATATCTTTTTTATACCGCAGTTGAATTATGTGTAAATAAAGACGGAAAAAATCTTGCAATGACAAATGAATTCATGCGTTTCCTTTTGAGAACTGAAGAATTGAATAATCTTGCTAAGGTTAAACGTATGGTAACCTGCTCTAACGACTATTCTTATGATTATATGTATTCATCACTTCAAAAGGCAATTCCGATTTACCAATATGAGACTGGTATTTTTGACAACACATATACACAGGTAAGAATTGCCTGTTATGAAGTTGTTAATGGCAATATGAGTGTTGATGATGCTGTTTCAAAATATGGAAAGCTGTAAAAGGCTTTAAATCTTTTCTATCAGCGAATAGGCTTCGTCGGCATTTTTTGCTACAAAGCCTGTATTATGCTCTTCAAGGGCCTCGTAAGAATTCAATCCCCAGGTAATTGAAACAATAGGAATATTGTTTTTTCTGCACGCTTCAATGTCTCTAAGCTCATCACCAATGTAAATGATTTTTTTGTTCAAAAGCTTTTTAGTCTTAGCAAGGGCTTTTCTTTTTCCGAACAGAGAAACATCAGTTCTTGTATAAATAAAATAAGAATCAAGCTCGTATTTTTTTAAGAAGGCTTTTACGTTTTTAAAAGAATTTGAAGTCAGGATTCCAAGCTCATGACCGGCATCGCTCAATTTCTTTATGAGCTCTTTTGCTTCCGGCAGCAGCTGTATTTCATCAGCCTTTTCCGAGAGCTTTTTCTTTAACTGATAAATAAGATATGGAAGCTTCCAAAACTTAATTTCTGCAAGCTTTACTAACTGCAATGCAGAAAAATGAGTGTTTATATCCCCATCAAGCCTTTTATAGCCATATTTTTCTGCATGTGAGTTAATTATTTCAAATCCAGCTGAAATTGTGTCTGCAATAGTACCGTCAAAATCGAAAATTATAATGGAGTCCATATAATATAAATATAACTCACTAATCTTCTACTTTCAACACTTCTCTACGGTATTTTGTACCAATTTCTGTAAGTTTAAATTTCTGAATCTTTCCAGAGCCTGTCATCGGGAATTCATCCATAAACATTACAAGCTGAGGCCACTTAAACTTAGAAAGCTTGTCGCGGCAGAACTCAATTACGTCCTGTTCTGTAAGAGTTTTTCCCTCGTGAAGGATAATAAAGGCACCTGTAATTTCTCCGTAGCGTTCAGACTTAACAGCTGCTACCTGAATGTCTTTAATTTCCGGCATCTGTGCAAGGAACTCTTCAATTTCGCGTGGATAAATGTTTTCACCGCCGCGGATAATCATATCCTTAATTCGGCCTGTAATGCGGTAATTTCCGTTTTCGTCTTTTACTCCAAGGTCTCCGGAATGAAGGTATCCGTTAGCATCAATTGTTTCTGCTGTAGCTTCGGGCATTTTGTAGTAGCCCTTCATTACGTTCCAGCCCTTACAGCACATTTCACCCTGCACTCCAACCGGACATTCCTTTCCTGTTTCAGGATCCAGAACCTTTACATCAATTCCTTCAAAAGCGTCACCTACAGTTGTAGCGCGAACCTCGAGGCTGTCGTTCCAGTGGCTCTGTGTCATACCAGGGCTTGTCTCTGTGAGTCCATATACCGAAGTAATTTCCGGCATATGCATTTCATCATTTACGCGCTTCATCAGCTCTACAGGAACTCCGGAACCAGCCATAATACCAGTGCGTAATGAAGACATATCGAACATGCTGAACATAGGATGATTCAGCTCTGCAATAAACATTGTTGGAACGCCGTAAAGCGAAGTACACTTTTCCTTCTGAATTGAAGCAAGTGCTACAAGCGGATCAAAGCTTTCGAGAAGTACGTGAGTACCACCATGAGTCAAAACTGCCATTACGCCAAGTACAATTCCAAAGCAATGGAAAAGCGGAACAAGGAGACAGAGCTTGTCATTTTCTGTATAGCGCATTCGCTCACCGATAATAAATCCGTCGTTAATAATATTGCGGCTTGTAAGCATAACACCCTTAGGGAAGCCTGTAGTTCCCGAGGTATACTGCATGTTTACAACATCCTCTGGAGTTACCTCAGCTTCAATCTGATGGATGATTTCAATATCAACATGCTGTCCAAGAAGAAGCAGCTCCGGTGTAGAATAAAGTCCGCGGTATTTTTCTGGTCCCATAAACACAACATTTTTGAGACATGGGAAACGTGCAGATTTAAGACAGCCGCGTTCATATTCATCAAGTTCAGGAACAAGCTCCTTTATCATCTGAACGTAGTTAGAATCCTTTACACCATCTGTTAAACAGAGAGTTGTTAAATCAGACTGCTTAACAAGATATTCAAGCTCATGAAGCTTATAAGAAGTATTTACAGTAACACCTACTGCTCCAAGACGAGCACAGGCAAACATATAGGTAAGCCAGTCTGGTACATTAGTTGCCCAGATACCAACATTATCTCCCTTGCGAACACCAATGGCATATAGTCCGCAGGCAAGGTCGTCTACGCGCTTATCAAACTGCGCATAAGTAAAGCGAAGGTCGCGGTCTGCGTATACCATAAATTCATGTTCAGGATTTGCTTTTGTTTTTTCTCTTAAAAGCTGGCTTAATGTTAATTCAATCATGAAATACTCCGTATTATTAATTCATAATATAGAAAAAACGCTTTATTTTCAAGATTAAAATTTAATTATAATAAATTATTTAAGTATAATTAAACTGTAATCTTTTTTTTATTGCTTTATGCATATTTTATGAGATAATTAATAGTTATGAAAGAGAGAATTTTTAAAAAATCTGTCGTTATTTCTACTGTGTTGATTTTAGTCGTTGTGACTGTTGCAATCCTTGCTTACGGATTCCTTTCAACACAGCAGGCATCGCAGAGAGTAGCACAAATGTTGAGAGAGGAGATTTCACAGACGGGAATTATGATGGAAGATTCCCTTCAGCCTGAAATCGCATTAACAAAGAAACTGGCAACATCGCCAACCGCATTGGAATATTTTCAAAATCCTGCTGACCCTGAATTACGCAAAAAAGCCTTTACGGAATTTCAAAGCTTCCGTGAAGCTTTTTCTTCGCACATAATTTTCTGGGCAAATGATATTGATAAGGATTTCTATAACGGAATGGAGTATTCATATACAATTAATCCGGATAATCCTGCTGATTACTGGTATAAGATGACGCTCTATGAAACCGATGTTTATAACTTTAATATCAACTACAATGCCGAGCTTGATCAAACCTGTCTGTGGCTTAATGCAGTTATGCGCGATTCTAAAAAGAAGCCGATAGGAATGTCTGGAACTGGTATTGAACTGGATCCGTTCCTTAATAAGTGTTTTAACAGCCTTAGCGATAAAATCACTATGCACTTCTTTAACGAAGGAAAAGAAATTACCGGCGCAAAAGAAGATAAGCAGATGGTAGTTGATAAGGTTCGTATTGATTCAATTTATGAAAACCAGAATGTAGATTTTGATGCCCTGATGAAAAAGGCAAAGGAAATTTCAAAGGATGGTTCTTTAATTGAATTTGAATTAAGCCCTGTTGAGCGTGGTGTAATCCGCTACCTTCCAAGCTATGGCTGGTATATTTTTGCCACTTCCCCAGCCTCTGCCGGTAAAGAGGATGGTATTTCTATTCTTATGATTATTACAATTGCAATTGTTGTTATCTTTGCAATTTTCGTAATTATCATTGCTAAGCTCAATGATGTAATGGTAAGAATTAAAGCTTCTCAGGAAAAGGAAAGAATCGTTGCTCAAAAGGAACGAAAGATTGGTGAACGACTTTTTGAAGAAGCACAAAACCTTGTAGTTGCTACAAAGGAAACTGCTGCAACCAGTCAGGACTCTTCTGCTGCAGTAAAGGAAATTGTTGCTACCATGGAGGATTCAAACGTCCTCTCAGAAAATATATCTACAAAAATTAAAGACGTATCTAGCATTGCAAACCAGACCTCTTCAGACGTAACAGAAGGTGTTGCCCAGATTGAGCAGAACGTTGCACAGCTTCACGAAATCTTTGATGCAAACCAGCAGACTATTGACGGTATTAAAACCCTCAGTGAAAAGATTGAAAGCATCTGGGATATCGTAACGCTCATTAACAACGTTGCAGACCAGGCAAAGATTATCGCCTTCAATGCCGAGCTGGAAGCAAGTACCGCAGGTGAAGCCGGAAAATCATTCCGAATCGTTGCTAACGAAATCCGCCGCCTTTCAGATGGTATTATCGATGGTACCCGCGAAATCAAGGAAAAGATTAATGAGATTCAGCATTCTTCTGACTCACTTATTCTTGCCTCTGAAAGCGGTACAGAAAAGATTAATGCCGGTTATGAAAATGCCCGTGGACTTGAAGCAAAGTTTGCCAATATCCGCAGCTCTGCCGAAATTACAGCAACCAGTGCAGACGGTATTGCAGAAATAATCCGTCAGCAGGCAAGCGCAAGTGAACAGATTCTTATTGCTCTTAAAGAGATTTCTGCCGGTGTAGAAAACTTTACTGTAGCAACAGATAACATTTCCCTTGCATCGGAAAATGTTCGCAAGATTTCTGAGGACTTGAACAATGCAAGCAGAAGCGAATGATTCTTATCTGATTTTTACAATACACAAGCGCCTCTATGCAATAAAGAACACAAATGTTCAGGAAATCATGCATTCGGCTAAAATTCACCCCCTTCCTTTTGTACCTGATTATATAGAGGG
>CAMJNC010000053.1 GCA_946407195.1 uncultured Treponema sp.
CGGCTGTTTTTCCTGATTACTCAACTTCTACCCTCAACGGAAATCCGTTTTTGCGCGCTGCCTGAATTGTAAGATTTGTGCGCGATACAGCTATATCGTAAGTATATACGCCTACTACAGAAGAGCCTTCTTCATGCACAGCACGCATAAGTCCTTCTGCTTCGTCGTGAGATTTATTGAAAATTGAAACCAGAACGTCTACCACAAACTCCATGGTAGTAAAATCGTCGTTATAAAAAACAACCTTTCGCTCCGGCGGCAGCATAACCGAAGTATCTTCTGCAACTCCGCTTCCTGCCTGGGATGCTTGATTATTAAAATCACTCATACCCAATAATATAACACAAAAAATCTGAGAATTCTATAAAAAAGAATTCTTCATAAATTTCATGTTTTTCGCTTGACATAACATCAGAAAACCTATAAATTAATAACACTTAATGGAGCGATACCAAAGCGGTCGTACTGGGGCGGTCTTGAAAACCGTTGATCTTCACGGGTCCGGGGGTTCGAATCCCTCTCGCTCCGCTAAAATGGAAGCGTGGTAGAGCGGTAATACAACGGATTGCTAATCCGTCACTTCCGTAAGGGGTGGGCAGGTTCAACTCCTGTCGCTTCCGAGAAAGCAGTTCTACTGCACACATTTGAATGAGATTGTAGCTCAGCTGGATTAGAGCACCACCCTGCGGAGGTGGGGGTCGCACGTTCGAATCGTGTCAGTCTCAATTAAAAAGACCTGTCTAGATGACAGGTCTTTATTATTTTAACGCGAAATTTGAAGAATTCATAACACGATTCGAACCGGAGTGAGTGGCTTAAAAATTGCGAAGGCTTGGAGCAATTTTTAAGTAAAATGCCATGGATGGCATTTTAACGAACGCAGGCGCCGCAGAAGGAGCCACCATGGAAGGGGGCGACTGTCGCGGCGAATCGTGTCAGTCTCAAGTAGAGGTCTGTCAGATGACAGACCTTTTTTATTTAACGTGAATTCCTCCAAACAATTTCCTTGACTTTATAACCTTATCAACTTAAATTTGTTTATATAATAGAAAGCATTTAAAATTACGGAGGAGCTCGTTATGAAACGGTGGTATCTTTTTTCTGGCATTCTGGCAGCTTTGCTTGGTATTCTTGTAATTATTTTCCCGGCATTCTGGATTAAGCTTGTTGTTGTTATAATCGGCCTTGCGTCTATCGGTTATGGAATCTACAGCCTTAAGGTTACCAAGGTTATTTCAGACGATTACAGTTACCGCCGCACTATCCTTATAAAAAGCATTGTAAGTATTATCGCCGGTGTAATGGCAGTTCTTTTCCCACTGGCTATCGGTGGTGCTGCCTGGACTGCAATGATTGTTATGCTTATCATTTACCTTATTCTTTCTGCGGCAAGCGGCTTTTATGCAGCGGCCCTTATTAAGGATTCTGGTGTTGAACGTAAACGCTATATAATAGAAAATCTTTTACTGCTTGCAGTTGCGGTTGTATTGATTTTGATTTCACCGCGTTCTCTCGGCAATGCAATTATCCGCCTGATTGGAATTATTGTTCTGATTGCCGGCCTTGCGCTGATTCTTTTTGATGTATTTTCAAGCCGCGGAGAAGTTGAAGTAATCATTAAAGACGAACGTCCTTCAGCTGATTCAGAAGAAGAGGTTGTAAACCACGACGGCGATGCAGCAGTAGATTCCGGTGCTAATGACACGGACCTGTGATTGAAAATCACACAATTATTCTATATTATATAGAGACATATTCTTTGAATATGTCTCAAATTTTTTAACAGAGGATTTTTATGGCACATTGTATTGTTCCCGAAGCAGAAGAAATTTTGGATAAAGAATACCCGGTTTTGGACAAAGGTTTTGTACGACTTGTTGACTATTTTGGCGGTGACCAGAGAATTGTTCAGTCGGCTCGTGTTTCTTATGGTGAAGGAACAAAATCAGTTAGCCAGGATGGTGCTCTCATTGATTATCTTTTGCGCCACCAGCACACCTCTCCGTTTGAGCAGGTTGTAATGACCTTCCACGTAAAGATGCCTATTTTCGTTGCACGTCAGTGGGTACGTCACCGCACTGGACGCATGAACGAGGTTTCTGGACGCTACTCAATTATGAAGGATGAGTTCTATGTTCCAGAGGCTGATAAGGTTGCTCCTCAGAGTACAGACAACAAGCAGGGCCGCGCTACTGAAGCATTTGACAAGGCTACTGCAGATAAGATAATCGGTCAGCTTGAGGCTGGTCAGAAGGATGCTTACGAAAACTACAGCGAGCTTATTGATTCTGGTCTTGCCCGCGAAATTGCACGCATCAACCTGCCTCTTTCTCTTTACACTGAATTCTACTGGGAAATGGATCTGCACAATCTTTTCCACTTCTTAAAGCTCCGCCTCGACAGTCACGCTCAGTATGAAATCCGCGTGTATGCAGAAGTTATTCTTGAAATGTGCCGCAAGGTTGCTCCTATGGCAACTGAAAGCTTTATCAACCATATGAATCATGGTGTAAACTTCAGCGGCGAAGAAATGGAAGCACTTCGCGCCGTTATGGAAGGAAAACCGAATCCGCTCGAAGGAAAGAAGCTCGACCGCTTTAACGAAAAAATCAGAACTGGAGTTCAGCTTTAAAGCCTAAAATCGAAAATCCGTTAAAAAACGAGCCGAAAGGGTCGTTTTAGGATTATCGAAAAAATGGCTCAGAGGCAAGCTGTGCTTGCCGACTTGTTAGAGATTTCTTTTATGAAAAAAATATATTTTGTTTTTGTTTTCTTATTATCTCTGATATTCACCTCTTGTGCCGATAAAATCATGGGCTATTCTGTTGTGCTGTGGACTCTTCCAGAGCAGCAGATAAAGAGTGGTGACATTGTTCCTGTTTATATCAAATCAAATATTTCGCATGTTTATGTTATTGGAACAGAGCAGGGAGAAAAAATTGAAGTTGCGCTCTGGCAGCTTACCGACCCTGTAAAAAAAGGAAAGGTAAAATCAGTTGCCGCAAAGTACGAAGAAAATGCTGCAACCTACGCATCAGTTAAGCTTGATGGACTTCCTTGCCGTGCCGAGCCGGTTAATACTGCAAAACAGGTTTACCGTCTGCGAAAGGGCGAGATAATTAAAATTCTTTATAAGGGAAATGGTCAGGCTCCTATGGCAGGCAAAACTGCACTTGAAGGAGACTGGTACAGAATCCTTACTGACAACGGAACTTTAGGCTGGTGTTTTTCTTACAACCTGAATCTTTATGAAACGGATAGCAGTGGTCAGCGTATTGGTGGTGCTGAAATTGCAGAAGAGGTAGAAGAGGATAAGCACTGGCAGACAATTGCCGCCAGCGTATGGTATCCGGATTATTTCCGCACAATGATTGACGGCGGAAATATTGACCTTGGTCTTATTCATCCGCTTTATAAATTTACAATTGATGAAGAAGGCAAAAAGGTTTCGCTGAATACAGCTTCAATCCACGAAAACTGGGATTACGACGGCTTTACAAAAACAGATGAAAATGAATATTCGGTAAACGGTATTTCCTTGAAGATTATTTACCGCCGTGCAAACTATATTGTTCTGCGTTATACAGATTCCAGCGGTAAGCCTCAGGACCTCAATTTCGTTACCTTGTCTGAAAATGTTGCAGACATTGTAAATGCAGAAAAGACACGCCGTTCACAGGCTTACATGCAGATCTTTACTCATGGTCCTATTTTCTCAAGCTCAAGCTATGGTAAGGTCGAGTTTAAAGAAGACGGTTCGTTCCGCTGGACAGGCTTTAAGCTGCTGGTTCCTTCTGTAATTGATGCCGGTTCAAAGAGTACAGGTTCTGCTCAGGTTAAGTATTCACTTTCTAAGGATCTTGCTTCTTCTTATGATGGTGTTCTTACAATGAAGTTTGACGGAATGAACCGCGAGGTTAACTTCCTCTATAAGCTGGACGGTGGTGCATTGCGCATGGAAGATACAACGGGTGCAGAGTTCAGCGGAAGTCAGATTAGAAGCCGTGGTGTGAGCCCGGTAATTGTTTACTTAAAGAAATAAACGCGGTACGCCGCAGGCGGACATAATGGCATTTGTACAATTTTCTCAGGTGTCTCTTGCTTTTGGTGACAGAGACATTCTTAAAAACGTAACAATCAATTTACAGACTGGCTCTAAGGTTGCCCTTACTGGTGCAAACGGAGCCGGTAAATCTACTCTCATAAAAGTACTGGCAGGGCTTGTTCCACCGGATAGTGGAAGCCGCGCAGTTCAAAAGGATTGCCGCATTGCATACCTGCCTCAGAGCGGGCTTACTCACCATGGCTGTACACTTCGCGAAGAGGCTGACAAGGCCTTTGAGTTTGGTTATGAAATGCAGCGCCGCATAGACGAAATTGGCGCACAGCTTGAAGCAGGGCAGGGTAATACAGATGCTCTTGTAGTTCAGCAGGCTGAATTAATTCAGGCACTTGATGACTCGGGCTGGCATCGCCGTGATGCAATGGCAGAATCGGTTTTGATTGGTCTTGGTTTTTCCCGTTCTGATTTTGACCGCGACACTGCAGAGTTTTCCGGCGGATGGCAGATGCGTATTGCTCTGGCTAAGGCTCTTATGCAGGGCCCGGATATTCTTTTGTTAGACGAGCCTACCAACTATCTTGATATTGAAGCGAGAAGCTGGCTTGAACAGTTCCTGCAGAATTTTAAGGGCGGCTTTTTACTTGTAAGCCACGACCGCTATTTTCTTGATGTTACAATTAACGAGGTTTACGAGCTTTTCAACGGAGACCTTAAGCGCTACCCAGGAAACTTCAGTCACTACGAAAAGGTGCGCGAGGTTGAGCTTAAAACCCTGATTGCCGCATACGAGCAGCAGCAGGAAGAAATCAACAAGCTTGAAGATTTTATCCGTCGTTTCGGCTACAAGGCTACAAAGGCTGCTCAGGCTCAGGAATACATGAAAAAGCTTGAGAAGATGGAACGAATTGAAATTCCTGAATCTCTTAAAAAAATACACTTCAGCTTTCCTCCGGCACCGCACAGCGGACGCCTTGTTCTGAGACTTCACGATATTACTAAGTCTTATGATGGTGGTGCACACAATGTCCTCGACAAGCTGGAGCTTACTCTAGAAAACGGTGAGCGCCTTGTTGTTGCAGGACGTAACGGAGCGGGTAAGTCTACTTTGCTCAGAATTATTGCAGGCGAGGATAAAGCGTTTACCGGTGAGCTTGTACCGGGCGCGGGCGTGCAGATCGGCTACTTTTCGCAGGATAACGCGGAGACTATTAAGGGCAAGGAAACAATTTTAGATTACCTCGAAGCCCGCGCGCCGCTGGAACTTATTCCAAAGTTACGCGATATGCTTGGCGCTTTCTTATTCCGTGGCGACGATGTTTATAAGTCGCTCGATGTTTTGTCCGGTGGAGAAAAGTCTCGTGTTGCGCTGCTGCAGCTTTTGCTGAGCCCTGTAAATCTTCTCGTTCTCGACGAACCTACAAACCACCTCGACATTCATTCAAAGGATGTGCTTCTTACGGCCCTCCGCGATTTTGGCGGAACCGTAATTTTTGTAAGCCACGACCGCGGCTTTATCGAGCAGCTTGCCACAAAGGTTCTGCACCTTGAGCACGGAATCTATAAGTATTACGTTGGCGGATATCAGTTCTATATGGAGCAGATGGAGAAGGCTGAGTTGGGGGAGGAAAATAATTCAAATACTTGTGCCATCCCTCAGGAAAGCTCGCAGGCGAGCGCCCAGCTCTCATGGGAAGAGCAGAAAAAACTCGAAGCAGCACGCCGTAAGGCAGAAAAGGAAGTCGCTCAGCTTGAAGCAAAAATCACGGAGCTCGAAGAAAAAAAATCGGTTCTCGAAAACAAGCTTGCCGACCCTGCAGTTTATTCAAACGGCGAAAAAGCTAAGGCTGTTCAGCGCGAAATCGAAGAAATTTCTGCTCTAATAGAAGAAACTATCCTGTTATGGGAAAAAGCAGTTGAAAATTAAAAAAAAGATTGACAATTAGAAATATTGTGATATTATAAACAGCGACAACGTTGTAGTTTTTAACGAAAACGTTGTAGTGAATTTACTACAACGTTTTCTTATCAGTTAAAAAAATTACGGCTTGCATAAAAAAAACTATATGCCGAAAGGCACAAGAAGGAGTAAACCATAATGAAAAAACTTATTATTGGTGCTTGTATGTTGGCTCTCGCTGCAACTTCTTTGTTCGCAGAGGGAAAAGTACTTAACGTTTATTGTTGGAATGATGAATTTGCATCACGTTTTAATGACTACTACAAGGCAAAGAATCCAAAGGCTTTGGAAGGTGTAACTGTAAACTTCATCCAGACTCCAAACCAGGGTTCTGCTTATCAGGACAAACTTACTTTGGCTCTTCTCAAGAACGAAGAAGTAAAAGTAAATGATCGTGTTGACTTGTTCCTCGTAGAAGCAGACTATGCAGTTAAATTTACAAAAGAGGGCTATGCTCTTGATGTAATCAAAGATATCGGTCTTACAAAGAAAGACATTGCTAACCAGTATCAGTATACAAAAGATGTTGTAACTGATTCAAAGAAAGTTCTCCGTGGTGTATCTTGGCAGGCTTGTCCAGCTGGTATGATATATCGCCGTTCATATGCTAAGGCTCTCTTCGGAACTGATGATCCAGCAAAGGTACAGGAAAAGGTTTCTGACTGGGCTAAGTTCAATGCAGTTGCTGCACAGGCTAAGGCAAAGGGATACTACATGGTATCTGGTTTCGATGATACATATCGTATTTTCGATGACAACAGAAAATCAGCTTGGGTAAAGGGTAACAAGATCGTTGTTGACCCACAGATCAACACATGGATTGCTCAGACTAAAGAATTCACAGACAAGGGATTTAATAACAAGACTTCTCTCTGGAACCCAGAATGGTCTGCTGGTATGATGAAGGACGGAAACGTATTTGCTTACTTTGGACCAGGCTGGCTCATCGACTTCTGTATGGCTAAAGACGATCCTGCTTCTGCAGCTAACGCTGGAGACTGGGCATTCTGTGAAGGACCACAGGGCTTCTCTTGGGGTGGAACATGGATTTGTGCTGCTAACGGAACAGACAACATCGAACTCATCAGAGACATCATGAAGACTCTTACATGTGATCAGGCTAACATGACAAAGCTCGCTAAGGAAACTGGCGACTTCGCTAACAACGTTCCAGCTATGACTGCTTTGGCTAACGACAAGTCATTCCACAACTCAGTACTCGGTGGACAGAACCCATATGCTCTTCTTTTGAAGAACGCTCAGTCAATCAACAAGAATACAATTTCTAAGTATGACCAGGGTATGTCAGAAAATATCCAGCTTGCTATGAAAGATTACTTCGACGGAAAAGTAACTCTCGAAAAAGCATGGGATAACTTCTATACAGCTATTATTGAGTTGTATCCTAACTTGAAGAGATAGTTTATAACTTTCCTTTAAAAGGGGGAAATGCAGATGCACTTCCCCCTTTTTTTAGCAAATAGAAAAAATAATATATAAGAGGATGGTGTTATGGACACTGATGTTTCAACAAAGAAAACCAAAAAAAAGCATACGGTTCAGTATGATAGATGGGGGTATTTTTTCATAGCTCCTTTCTTCCTTATTTATGTAATCTTTTCTTTAATCCCCCTTTTGACAACTTTTGTTTATAGTTTCTTTGAATACTACCGAATTGGTCTTGATACAGTAGGACCTTACTTTAAGGTTTATAAATATTTTGAAGGCGATAAAGAGGAATTTGAGTGGGAGCTCGAAGAAATGCCTTTAGCTCTCGACACCTTTGTTGCTGAATATGACGGTGATACTCTCACCCTTGATATTAAAGATGAAATTATGGATGCCCTTTACGAGGTTGACGGTACAATCGATTATGATTTGTACGAAAAAGATCTTGGAAAGCTCCTTGAAAAAGATATAAATGAAAAAAAATCAGTAGAAGCTTTTGTAGAAGATGCAAAGGCAATGATTACAAAAGAAATCCCTTCGTTTAAGAAAAACATATCCGTTGTTTTCAATAAAAATGATAACATGGGCCGCTATTTCTTAAATACAATTATAATGTGGATACTGGGCTTTATTCCTCAGATCCTGATTTCACTTCTGCTTGCCGTTTGGTTTACAAATACTGAATTGAACCTGAAATTCCAGCGCTTTTTTAAAACAGTTATTTATATGCCAAACCTTATAATGGCTGCAGCATTCTCAATGCTTTTCTATGCAATGTTCTCTCCATCAGGTCCTATCAATGGAATCCTTGAAAAGTTCTTTACCTACATGTATAGAGGACAGGCTGCTGCTCCGGAATTTGAACCGGTACGTTTCTTCTCTTCAACAGGCTGGACACGCGCCCTTGTTGCAACCATGAACTTCCTTATGTGGTACGGAAATACAACAATCATGCTGATGGCCGGTGTAATGGGAATTGATGTAAGTATCTTTGAAGCAGCACGTATTGATGGAGCTGGTGCATTCAAGACTTTCTTCAAAATCACATTGCCACTTCTTCTTCCTATTTTTGTTTACGTTCTTATTACCTCTTTGATTGGTGGTATTCAGATGTTCGATGTGCCTCAGATTCTTACAAATGGTAAGGGAACTCCTGACCGTACAACAATGACAATTATCATGAAGCTTAATAATCACCTGTTCAGTAAGAACTACGGACCTGCCGGTATTACATCAATCATTATTTTTGCAATTACTGGTGTTCTTAGTGGTGTTGTTTACAAGACAACTATGCAGAAATACACAAATAAAAGATAGGATAACAGGAGATAATAGATTATGGAAAAAACAGCTAGTCAGAGCAAAAAACTTGGAATTAGGAGAATAATTTGTTACATAGTTTTGGTTATTCTTGCTATTGTTTCTCTTTTTCCTATTTATACAATGCTTATAAACTGTACCAGACTTCATTCTGAAATTCAAAGAAGCTTTTCAGTACTTCCTGGTTCAGCATTCTTTAAGAACTTTACAAATCTTGCAATAAACAAAGAAACAACCTCTACCTTCTGGCAGGGGCTGATTCAGAAGTATGGAATTGCAGATAAAGGTAACTATGCAGAGAACTATCCGGTACTTCATGGTATGTGGAACTCGCTTTTTATTGCTTCTTTAACTGCCTGCTTTACAACTTACTTTTCTGCAATGACTTCTTACGGAATTTACATGTACAATTTCAAGCTTAAGAAGTTTTCATTCCGCTTTATCATGGCTATTATGATGGTTCCAACTCAGGTTTCTACACTTGGATTCCTTCGCCTTCTTGAAAAGCTCCATCTTATGAACAGCTTTGTTGGATTGATTGTTCCTTCAATTGCTGCTCCAGTAGTTTTCTTCTATATGTATCAGTCAATGGAAGCAACTCTCCCATTCTCAATTGTAGAAGCAGCTCGTGTAGATGGATGTCCGGAATTCAGAACCTTTAATCAGATTGTAGTTCCTATGATGAAGCCTGCCTTTGCAGTTCAGCTGATTTTTGCTTTCGTTTCTTCATGGAATAACTACTTTGTTCCAGCACTTGTAATTACAGATAAGGTAAAATGGACTGTGCCTATTGTAATTGCCGCTGCCCGTAATGCAGACTACATGAACCGCGACCAGGGTATTAACTACATGCTTATGACTCTTGCAATTTTACCTCTAACAATAGTATATTTTATTCTATCAAAATATATTATTGGTGGTTCTACTGCCGGTGGTGTTAAGGAATAAAATAGTAGTATGACGGAAAATTCAATTGAACCTGCGCTTTATCTGATTCCCGTAACTTTGGGCGAAACTGAGATCTCGCAGGTTCTGCCGCCATACAATCATGATATAATCATAAACATTAAGCATTTCGTTGTAGAAAATATCCGCTCTGCACGTCGCTTTCTTAAAAAAACTGAAAAATCAATTGATATAGACGAACTCACTTTTTACGAGCTAAACCGCCATACAGACCGTAAGTTTATTGGCGAATATCTGGAGCCGCTTAAAAAGGGGCAGCCGGTTGGAATCATTTCTGAGGCGGGTTGTCCTGCCATTGCCGACCCTGGAGCTGATGTTGTAGCAATTGCACAGCAGCGCGGTTACAAGGTTGTGCCTCTTGTTGGGCCTTCTTCTATTATTATGTCTGTTATGGGAAGCGGCTTTAACGGTCAGAGCTTTGCCTTTAACGGCTACCTTACTGTAGAGGTTCCTCAGAGAATCAAGGCGCTTAAAAAGCTTGAACAGAAGGTTCAGAATGAAAATCAGACTCAGCTTTTTATAGAAACTCCTTACCGTAATGCTAAGATGATTGAAACCATTTTGAATGCGTTGAATCCTAAAACAAAGCTTTGCATTGCGGCCGGAATTACCTGTGCGGAGGAGTATATTAAAACCCGCACGGTTGCCGAATGGAAAAAAGAAAAATTGCCAGACCTTGGAAAGATACCGGCAATCTTCGTGATTGGTAAATAATTATTTTCCTGAAAGCTCTTCTGCTTTAGCCCGGACTGCCTTGTAAAGTGCATCCGGGTTATTTTTATTTTCAGTAATAAGCCGTACAAAAACCGAGCCTGCAACAATGGCTTCTACCTGATCTGCGAGGGCGCGGGCCTGTGTTCCGCTGGAAATGCCGAAGCCTCCGTAGATTTTACTGCCGCCTGCTGCTACTGCATCGAGGAAGCGGCGGGTGCTGTCGTCTATTGTAGTGTCGGTACCGGTGATTCCTGTTCGTAAGGCGGCGTAGATGTATGGGAAGCCGCCGCGCGCGAGGATGTCGAGGCGGGCCGGGGACATACTTGGTGCTGCCACGGGAATGTTCTCCATTCCATTAGCACGGCACGCTGCTGTGAGACCTTCATCGTGGTCAAAAGGGAGGTCGGGAATTATCATGCCGGTGACTCCGGCTTCTGCGGCCCGCTGGCAGAAGTTTTCTACACCCGGTGTATATATGAGAGAACCGTAACTCATAAGGTAGATTTTTACCTGCGGGAACTCCTTGTGGAGGCGCGCGATAAAGGCGAGTCCGTCAGCGGTGCGGTAGCCGCGCTTTAAGACCTCGGTGCACGCGCCCTGAATAGCCGGGCCGTCTGCGCTTGGGTCTGAGAAGGGCAGCTGGATTTCGAGTATATCTGCACCGCCGTCTACGAGGGCTCGTGCTGCGGTAAATGAAAGTTCGTCTGTAGGGTAGCCGGCAACTAAGTGGCTCATCAGTTTTATTTTGCTCATTTTGATTCTCCCATGATTTTTGCTTCATGAATATCTTTGTCTGATTCGAGGCGGTCGATTTCTGCGTGCAGGAAGGAAAGCCATTCTTCGCGGCGGAAAACCGGGCAGGTGATAAATACATCCTTGTCACCGCGGCCGCTCATGTTTACTATGATGGCTTTGTCTTTTGGCAGTGTTGTTGCAAGCTTAATTGCTTCTGCTCCGGCGTGGGCACTCTCCATTGCAAAAAGAACTCCTTCGTTACGTGCAAAAAACTTTACGGCATTGAGAGCTTCTTCATCTCGTGCGTAAGTGAATTCTACACGGCCCTGGCGTCCAAGAGTTGCAAGCTGTGGTCCGATTCCGCAGTAGTCCAGGCCTGCAGAAATTGAGCGTGTAGGCAAGGCCTGTCCGTCTTCATCAAGCAAAAAGCGTGACTTATAACCATGCATGATTCCGTCGCGTGCTGCCTCTCCAGACATGCGCACTGCATTCTCTCCGATGCCAGGTCCAATGCCTCCGGCTTCAACTCCAATCAGGCGTGGATTTGGTTTATCAATAAACGGTGCAAAAAATCCGATTGAGTTCGAACCGCCGCCAACGCAGGCAATCATTGCGGCTACATCGAGGTTGCGTGCAGCTGCCTGGCGTTCTACCTCGCGGCCGATTACACTCTGGAACTCTCGGACCATATCCGGGAACGGAGCAGGGCCGAGGGCACTTCCGAGTACGTAATGAGTTGTATCAGGATTCGCAGCCCAGTCGCGCATTGCTTCGTTTACGGCATCCTTGAGGGTGCGGCTTCCGCTGGTAACGGCGTGAACCTTTGCTCCGTAAAGCTCCATTGCAGCAACGTTTGGCTGCTGGCGGCGAACATCAACTTCGCCCATGTATACAGTACAGTCGAGGCCGAGTTTTGCGCAGGCAGCGGCGGTTGCAACTCCGTGCTGGCCGGCACCCGTTTCTGCGATAATTCGTTTTTTGCCCATGCGTTTTGCAAGGAGACACTGTCCTATTGCGTTGTTGATTTTATGTGCGCCTGTGTTTGCAAGACCTTCGAGCTTTATGTAAATCTGAGCGCCGCCTAAAAGACGAGTAGCAGTCTCTGCAAAAAGCAGCGGAGTTTCGCGGCCGATATAGTCGCGCTGAATTGTTTCAAGTTCTTCTATAAAAGAAGGATCTTTCATTGCTTCGTTGAAAGCTACTTCAAGCTCATCGAGCGGGCGGCGCAAAACCTCTGCTACATACTTTCCGCCGAAGCTGTCAAAAAATCCGTTAACTGAATGTGTCATAAATTATTCTCCTGATCTTGTCATGATTTTTAATTCCAATTTCATCGTCTTCAACACCGCTGGAAACATCTATGAGTTCCGGGTGGAAGCGAGCGACTAGCTCTGCCGCATTTTCCAGTGTAACTCCGCCTGCAAGCCAGAGCTTATGATTTATGTCGTAGCTCTGAGATTTTGAATCCTGCAGGAAACGCGGCTCTCCCATAAGGAAAAGTTTTTCTGCTTCTTTATCCAGCGGCCCGTTTTTTTCTGTGATTGCGAAGTAGTGGGGCAGAGAAAGAAAACGCTCCGGAACTTCGCTATATTCAATTCCATGCAGCTGAATGCAGTCGAGGATTCCCTGTTCTACATAACGGGCTGCAGCTTCAGCCTCTGGCGAAGTTGCGTCTGTAATTACAGCCACTTTTTTCGCCCGGATATTTTTGAGTGTCGGGATTATAGCTTCAAACTTTTCTCCGCAGATATTTCGTCCAAAGCCTGAGGCAAATATAAAGCCAACGAAATCCGCACCAAGGGAGTCGGCAAACATTACATCTTCGGCGCGGGTGAGCCCGCAGATTTTAATGAGTGGACGATATTGTTCTGTATTACCCGAATATTTAGTCCAGAACTCAGCGTTCTTATTACTAACGGCATTTACAAAAGATCTCACGAGTTCTTCCCGCAACTTTGGTGCCTTCGCAGCAGCTTCTCCCAGAAGCATTCCTGTAAAGCCAAGGCTTCCTGCAAAGCGGGCTGCCTGTGGGGTTCTGATTCCGCTTTCAAATACAACCCGTGCATCTTCTCCAAGTACGCCGCGAATCTTACCAAGCAAAGCACACGGTTTGAGCAGATCAATCTTAAACGTTGCGAGGTCCCGCGAGTTTACTCCGCAGACAATATATTTACTGTCCACTGCGGCGGCCACTGCGCTAAGCTTTTCCAGATCCGCCTCACTACGCACTTCGACAAGACAGATCATTCCATATCCTGCCGCCGCCTTCGCCATTTCTACTATCACCGGCTTTTCAAGAATGCGAGCAATCAAAAGAATTGCGTCAGCACCGGCGCGGTAAGAAATATCAACTTCATCAGCGCTCAAAAGAAAATCTTTACGAAGAACAGCGGGCACAACGCAAAGGCTTTCAGATTCCGAAGAGCCCGCAGCTCCTTCCGCATATTCATCAACTGCTTCGCAGACCTCCATCAAATCTTTCAGCGACCCCTTAAAATAATTACCCTCAGTAAGACAGCTGATTGCACTGGCACCTGCCGCAGCATAAGAGTGTGCCGTCTCCGCCGCATTCAGATTAGGTGCAATTTCTCCCTTACTTGGAGAAGCTCTCTTTACTTCGAGAATCACTCCCTTTTTCACAAGGAAGGGGTGTACCGGTCGGCCTCGATTTTCTGGAATCTCAAATCCAAATGCAAGACCAAGCCTTTCAATATCAGCTTTTCGTTTTTCTACTATTGTTGTAAGAATGTCTGCCATTATGCGCATTTTTCCCCGTTGAGCTCCGTGCTTACTCTCTGAATCTCCTGAAGTTTAGCAAGAGTACTTCCGCTTGAAAGGGCAGCGAGAGCCATGTCATAGCCTTCCTTAAGATTTTTTGCTTTTCCGCTTAAGTAAAGTACAGCACCAGCATTTAAGCCCACAGCGAC
>CAMJNC010000054.1 GCA_946407195.1 uncultured Treponema sp.
CTTTCCTTTTTCATCAAAAAGGTGAATACCAGTCTGGAAGAAAAAGGTCCCTTTCTGCTTGGAGCTTCTGGTCTTGTAATAGTAATCAATCTTGTAACTGCAAAGTTTGCATTGCTGCCGGTAATTTTCTTTCCAACTTACAACAATATACTCGCAGTTTTTGTTGAGCAGACATCACTTCTTCTTAAGTGTATCTGGTATTCCTTCCGTCTTTTGCTGCTCGGTGAGTTCTGGGGAATCCTGGCCGGCTTTATTACCGGCATCTTTCTTGGCTTTTCAAAAAAGGTTTACTACTGGATTAATCCTTACATCAAACTGATTGGACCGATTCCTGCCACTGCCTGGATCCCCCTTGTGCTTACAACCTTCCCGACACCTTTTGGAGCAAGTGTTTTCATTATTGCGCTTGCAGTCTGGTTCCCGGTTCAGCTGATGACAAGCTCAGGAATTCAAAATACAAGCAAGGTATATTTTGAGGTCGGAAAAACACTCGGCGCCGGCACCTTCTTCCAGGTTTTCAAAATAGCAGTACCGGCAGCCCTTCCAAATATTTTCCAGGGCGTTTTCAACGGAATCTGTGCAGCCTTTATAGCCCTTATGACCGCCGAAATGTTCGGTGCAAAATACGGAATCGGCTGGTACATCAGCTATCAGAAAGCAATGATGATGTACGCAGGAGTTTACGCCGGCCTGATTATGATTGCGGTTTTCTGTACCGTGATTATTACTTCGCTGTTCAAGGTGAGAAAGAGAGTGCTGGGTTGGCAGAAAGGACTTATTAAGTGGTAGTCAGAATACGTCATCCCGAACTTGTTTCGGGATCTATAATTAAGATGCTGAAACAAGTTCAGCATGACGTGGAAAAAGGAGTTTAAGAAAATGTCTGGAGAAATCAAATTATTAAATATAACAAAAATCTTTAATCAGGGAGAGGCAGAAGAAGTTACTGCCCTCAATGGTGTAGATTTTACAATTCCGGCCGGCAGCTTTGTTTCGCTGATTGGACCTTCCGGTTGTGGAAAAACAACTCTGCTTCGCTGTATTGCAGGACTTGAAAGCCCGACAAGCGGCGAGGTACTTGTGGACGGAACAAAAATCACAAAACCGGGTAGCGACCGCGGCTTTGCCTTTCAGCAGGCGAATCTTTTTCCCTGGCTCACAATCCGCGACAATGTAGCCTTTGGACTTCGTGCCCGCCACATTTACAAGGAACGTAAAGAAGATGTAGGCAAGTTCATCAAACTCGTTGGACTTGAAGGCTTTGAAAAATCTTTTCCACACCAGCTTTCCGGCGGTATGAATCAGAGAGCAAGCCTTGCCCGCGCACTTGTTGGTCACCCAAAAATCCTGCTTCTCGATGAACCTCTCGGTGCTCTCGATGCCTTTACCCGCATGACAATGCAGGACGAAATTCTCCGACTTTGGAAAGAGCACAACACAACAATGGTTATGGTAACTCACGACGTAGACGAAGCAGTTTATCTCAGTGATTACGTAGTTGTTATGTCTCCTCGACCGGCTAAGGTTGAAAAAATCATTCCGATCCAGATCAGCCACCCTCGTGCCCGTGGTCAGGATATCTTCCTTAAGTACCGCACCCGCATTCTCGAGATTCTCGACTATGCAGGCAAGGTTCAGGAAGTTGAATACGCTATCTAAAATGTATTGACAAAAGGTCAGCCGTCTATTATTATACCTACTATCTTACTAGGTTTATAGGTAAATAAAATTATGATTAAATTGGATTCTGTAAAGAAAACATATCACCTTAAAAACAGTGATGTGGAAGCATTAAAAGATGTTTCTCTTACAATAGAAGACTGCTCAATTTACGGCGTCATCGGATATTCAGGAGCAGGAAAATCAACTCTTGTACGCTGTATCAACCTTCTTGAAGTACCAGATGCAGGAACAATCACAGTAAACGGAACTCAGCTTACCTGGCACGATGAAAATGGTACTTTCCACAGAAAATCAAATCATGAAATGAAAAAAGTGCGCAAGGGGATCGGTATGATTTTCCAGCACTTTAATCTTCTTGACCGCTCTACAGTTTTTGACAACATTGCCTACCCCCTTAAGTATTCCGGAATCAAAAAAGAAGAAATTGATAAGCGCGTAACAGAACTTCTGGAGCTTGTTGATTTAAGCGACAAGCGCAATGTATACCCAAGTCAGCTTTCAGGCGGACAAAAGCAACGCGTTGCAATAGCACGTGCTCTTGCCAATAATCCAAAGGTTCTTCTTTCAGATGAAGCAACAAGTGCGCTTGACCCGGAAGCAACAGCCTCTATACTTGCACTTCTTAAAGAACTGAATCAGAAGCTTGGAATTACAATCATAATCATCACCCATGAAATGAGCGTAATAAAATCAATATGCAAACGCGTGGCTGTTATGGAACACGGTCAGGTTGTTGAAGAAGGTGAAGTTTATAATATCTTTGCAGAACCTAGAAAGGCAATTACAAAAAAGTTCATTGCTTCTCAGTCGTCACTTGCAAAAATTGACACGCTTGCAAAGGACAAAAGCTTTTTCAACCCGGCAGATGGAGGTCGCCTCGTAAAGCTCACCTTCCTTCGTGACAGTGTAGATGAATCTCTTATATCCGATGTATCTTCAAAATTCTTTATCAAAATGAATATTCTGCTGGCAAACGTAGACATGATTCAGGATGAACCTCTTGGAGAAATCATTGTTGTCCTAAAAGGTGCAGATGATGATATCGAAAGAGCTGTGGAATATATTATCGAAGAACGAAAAGTTCACATAACAGACATTGCAACAAGGGAGGCATAAAAATGGAAGTGATAGAAAGTTTTTTTCCAAATCTTTATTCATACTGGTACAAGTTTATAAACAACTGTATTGCAACCTTTAAGATGTTCATTATTTCCGGCTCAATCTCCTTTGTACTGGGTCTTATTTTTGGGGTTCTGCTGATTGTCTGGAAAAAGGACGGCATTAAACCAAATAAGATTTTGTACACAATTCTCAGTCTCTTTATAAATCTTTTCCGTTCAATTCCCTTTGTAATTCTTCTGGTTTTTCTGATTCCTTTTACAAGAAAAATCGTAGGAACAGCAATCGGAGTAAAGGGTGCAATCATCCCACTGATTTTTGGAACAGTACCTTTCTTTTCTCGTCAGGTAGAGACTGCTCTGGAAAATGTTGACCCGGGAAAGGCAGAAGCAGCCCGCAGTATGGGAAGCGGAACCTTTGGTTTAATTTTCCGCGTTTATCTTCACGAATCTGTTCCGGAATTAATCCGCGTAACAACAATTACAGCAATCTCTCTCGTAGGACTTACAACTATGGCTGGTGCAGTAGGAGCCGGCGGACTTGGTGACTTTGCCATTAACTACGGACAGGGCTTGAACCATCAGGATATTATTTATGCCTGCATCGTAGTGCTGCTGCTCTTCATCTGTCTTGTGCAGTTCTCTGGTTCTTTCCTTGCAAGAAAAACAACAAACAGAGAGTTATTTAAACATGGACATAAGGAATCCGTAGGGAATCCTGAAAAATAAAAATATAAATTCTGAAACCACTTCAGAATTACAAGGAGAAATAATTATGAAAAAAATTATTGCTTTGCTTCTTTTAGGAAGCGTACTTACAAGTGGCATTTTTGCTGCTAAGAAGCAGAAAACACAGACTGTAAAGATTGGTGTTTGTGGTGCAAACAATGATCAGTGGAAGGCTGTTCAGTATGTACTCGATCAGGAAAAGAGCGGAATTAAAATTGAGCTCGTAGAATTCAGTGCTTATAATCTTCCAAACGAAGCTTTGAATTCAGGAGACATCGATTTGAACGCATTCCAGCACAAGGCTTACCTCAACAACGACGCCAGCAAAAATGGGTATGATCTCGCAGTAATCGGTGACACACTGATTGCTCCTCTTACTCTTTATTCAAAGAAGTACAAGAGCCTTGATGAAATCAAAAAGGCTGCCGGTAAGAATGGTACAAACAGTGTAAAAGCAGGAGCTCTTAAATTTGCTATTCCAAGTGACGGTACAAACCTCAGCCGCGGAATTAAACTTCTTGAAGCTGCAGGTCTTATTACAGTAGATCCAAAAGCAGGCTACACACCAGAGCTTAAGGACATTACTCAGCTTGTTTACAATGTAGAAGTTGTTCCTCAGACAGCCAACACACTTCCACAAACTCTTGATGATTATGCAGGTGCAACAATCAACGGAACATACGCAATTCCTGCAGGTCTCATTCCTTCAAAGAATGGTTTGATTATAGAAAAGCAGTCTGAAAGCGGAGACAACCCTTATGTAAACATCATCGTTGCACGCACAAAGGATAAGAACAACGAAGTATATAAGAAGATTGTAAAGGCTTACCAGTCTCAGATTGTTGCCGAATACATTCTTTCAAGATTCGAAGAAGCCTTCTTCCCTTCATTTGATTACAAAGAAGCAAGTGCTGAAAAAGCTGCTGAAACAGTAAAGACTGTAAACAAAGCAATTAAGTGGTAAAGAATACACAGGTGGTTTCGAGGTGACCTATGACAGAACAAGATTCAAAGTTATTTGAAGAAATCAAAAGAGATCACAGATATATTGTTGAACTTCGACGTGATTTTCATCGGCACCCCGAAATTGCCAAAGAAGAATTCAGAACCGCAGAACGTATTGAAGAGGAACTGGATAAAATTGGTCTTGCTCATAAAAGAGTTGGCGAAACTGGCGTTTATGCTGAAATTATTGGAAGTAAAAAATCTGAAAATACCTCCAATTCAGCCAGTCCAAAATCAATAGTTCTGCGTGCAGATATAGATGCCCTGCCAATTCAGGAAACTCATATCTGCGAATACACTTCCCAGACTCCAGGAAGAATGCACGCCTGCGGACACGATGCGCATACAGCAGCCCTTCTTGGAGCCGCAAGAATCCTTAACAATCATAAAGATTTATTTTCCGGCACAATCAGACTTACATTCCAGTCCGGAGAAGAAATTGGTTACGGTGCCCGCATATTTGTAGACAAGGGCTTTCTTGATGGAGCAGACCGTACCTTTGGAATACACGCTGCATCAAACCTGCCTGCAGGAAAAATTGCCGCAGTGCCGGGCCCAAACAATGCCAGCGTAGACTGGTTCCGCATTTCTGTAAAAGGCTATCCTGCCCACGTTTCTACACCACAGCTTGGAGCCGATGCAGTTTACATTGCAAGCCAGATAGTCATTTCTACACAAGCCCTTGTTACCCGTCGTACATCTCCAATGGACAATGTTCTGGTTGGAATTGGTACAATTAAGGCCGGAGACACTTATAATATTGTTGCCCAAAGCGCAGAGCTTGAAGGAACAATCCGGGCTTTTACTCCAGAAGTTCGGGAAAGAACAAAACAACTGCTTATCGATATCTCCAGACAAACAGCTCAAATGTTCGGAGGTACTGCAGAAGTTGAATATAAAGATTTCACCTCCCCTCTTATTAATGATGAACGATCAAGTGCAGAAGTTCAAAAAACAGCCGCAAAAATGTTTGGCGAAGAAAATATTGTAAAGTCTCGCACCGCTTCTCTTGGTGGAGATGATTTTGCAGAATATATTCTCAAAGTTCCGGGTTGTTACGCATATTTTGGAACAGGCAATCCTTCAAAAGAGGGAACTACTGCAGCTCACCATGATTCAAAATTTGACATAGATGAAGATGCTTTGATTCAGGCAGTTTCACTTTATACCTTCTATGCACTTGATTACCTGAATCAATAAAGTTAGTTATAGAAACAATCTATACCCTCAATAAAAAAAATATATTATTCACAAAATAATTTTTATTATAACATACTAAACTAGTAGGTAATAAAACTCTACTTATCATAGTCGCCTGCCGGGCGGCCAGGAGGTAATATGAAAAAATCACTTATTTTAGCAGCAGCTTCTTTGGCTGCTGTTACACTTACATTCACAGCTTGCAGTAAAAAAAATGATGCTGCAGGAACTTCTACTCAGACTCAGAAAGTAGTCCGCATCAACTATCAGACAGGAAACCTTTGTGGTGCCCCTGTACACGTTGCATGGAAGCTTGGACTCTTTGATGAAGAGCTGGCAAAAATCGGTCAGAAGGCTGAATATGTAGTAGTTGTTGAAGGTGGAGCAACACTTGCAGAAATGATTGCATCAGGAAAGGTTGATGCAGGTTACGGTCTTTATGCTACACAACTTCAGGCAATTGAAAACGGTCTTCCAATTTCCTTCACTTCTGGTATCCATATCGGATGTACAAAGTACTATGTTCGCGCAGACAGCGACATTTATTCAGCAGCTGATCTTCGCGGAAAGAAAATTGGTGTTCCTGGTCTTGCAGACTCTTCTGTTATGAATCTTAAACGTAAGCTTATGGATGTAGGCATCGGCGTTACTGCTGATAATCTTGAAGTTGAATTCCTTGCTTATGCTTCAAGCGACCTTGCAATTGCCTTGAACAATGGTGCAGTTGATGTAATTGGTGCACATGACCCAATCGCAACAAAGGGCGAACTTGCTTACGGCTTCAGAAAAATTCTTGATACAGGTATTGATGAAAAGTTCTCTAAAGAATACTGCTGCCAGCAGTTTGTAACTCACAAGCTTCTTCGTGAAAATCCGGAAGGAGCAGCAGCTGTTACACGCGCTTTGCAGAAGGCAGCCGCATTTGTTGAAGCAGAACCTCGTGCTGCAGCCCAGCTCCAGATTGAAAATGATCTTGTTGCAGGCGACCTCGACTTTAATGCTGCTTTGCTTGAAGAATTGAACTATCAGCCAAGCCGTTCACTCGGAAAGAAAACTTTCGATAACGCTGCCCGCCAGCTCCAGACAGCAGGAATCTTAAAGGCAGAAACAGACATCGAAAAGTTTATTGAAACAGGTTATATCGAGCTCTTTGGTGTACCCGACGGATACATCTACGACAGCGCAACAAAGACATATAAAGAAATTAACGGAAACAGAGCATAGGAGACACAACATGAAAAACATCAACATCATCTTATCAGGCATCACTGCCGTACTTGGACTTCTCGTTGGAATCGCACCTTACACCTTTGCAAAGGTTTGCGGAATGGCAAGCATGCACTGTCACAAGGTAACAGCACCAACTGTATTGGTATTTGGCATTTTGATTTTTGTAATTTCAGCAGTTCAGACAGTAACTTTATGGAAAAAACGATAACTGTAAAAAGCCTTGCGCTTGCCAACATTAGTAAAAAGCCCTATCGAACGGCAGCCCTCACAGTCCTCGTTGCATTAGCAGCAGGGGTGCTGTTTGGTACGCTTCTTTTGACGGCAAGCATTAAAGGCGGGCTGGGCGGAATCAAAAACAGAATCGGTGCAGATCTTATGATTGTGCCGGAAGGTTATGAGTCCCAGGCAGAAGGAGTTCTGCTTAATGGGGAGCCAAGCTATTTTTACATGGACAAAGCCGTTGAAGAGACCATCGGAGAGATACAGGGTGTTGCAGCAGTAACAAGTCAATTTTATCTTACAAGCCTTAGCGAAAGCTGCTGTGACTTCCCGATACAAATTATCGGTTTCGACCCATCAAGCGACTTTATTATAAAATCGTGGTCATTAAAAAATGTTTTAAAAACTTCCGGTGAGGAAATAATTCTCGCCGGAAGTAACATTACCACAGAAAAAAATACCCTTCGATTTTTTGAAGGAAGGCACGAAGTTTCTGCCCGCCTTGCAAAAAGCGGAACCGGAATGGATAACGTAATTTATGCAGACCTTGCAAGCCTTCAGAAAATTTTTGATGATGCAAAAGCAAAAGGTTTTGGATTTATTTCCGATGGAGACACAAAATCAAAAACCAGTGTGATTTTTGTAAAACTTGCAAAAGGTGCAAAGCCAGACAGTACCGCCGCTCGTATCAAAGGGACAGTCAGCGGTATTCAGATTATTCGAAGCGATAAGTTTGTATCAGGTCTTGTAGACAGTATTTCATCTTTTCTGGTGATTTTATATACAGTGAGCCTGCTTGTACTTTTGATTACTGTGCTCACTCTTTCAATTGTATTTACTTTGACAATAAACGAAAGACTCCGGGAGTTTTCTATTCTGAGAGTTATAGGTGCTGACTTCAGTAAACTGCGTGCTATTGTATTTACAGAAGCCGGAATTATAGGAAGCATTGGTGCAATTACAGGTATTGGGCTTAGCGCTCTAATTATACTGCCTTTTAATTTTGTGATTTCACAGAAACTGAACATGCCCTTTATGCTCTCAGGAGCAGGACAGATAATTATTTTTGTTCTGGTATCGTTTGTGATTTTAGTTACTGCATGTCTGATAGCCGCCATAGCGGGTGCAGTAAAAGTTTCAAAGAAAGAAATATATTCGGGGTTAAAATGATAGAAGCAATAAATCTTAACAAATCTTTTTTTACACCAAGAGGCAGAATTGATGTCCTTAAGGATTTTTCTTTTACTATTAACGAACGTTCGTTTGTTGGAATCACAGGAAAATCCGGAGCAGGAAAAAGCACCCTGCTTTCTATCATTGCAGGTCTTCAAAAACAGGATTCAGGCTCGCTTATTATAAATGATATTGAACTCAAAAACCTTGATGATAAAGAACTCAGCGGGTTCAGAAATCAGAATATCGGCTTTATCTCCCAGGAACAGAGTTTTCTGGAAAACTTCACAGTTCTGGACAATGTAAGACTTCCAGCCTTTCTCGGTAAGAAAAAAATTGACGACACTAGCGCAAAAGAAATAACTGTACGCGCCGAGCAGCTGCTTGATTCCTTAGGTATCGCTCATCTTGCCCAAAACTTTCCGTCTACCCTCTCTGGCGGTGAAAATCATAGAGTTCTCATAGCCCGCGCCCTCATCAACAATCCTCAGATTCTCCTGGCCGATGAACCAACCGACTCTGTAGATTCCGAGCGCACCGACGAAATCATAAAAATCTTCCGCCGCCTTGCCGACGAAGGCAAAACCATTCTGATTGCCAGCCACGACAAAGAAGCTCTTAAGCTGTGTGACAAGAAAATCGATATAAAATAAAAAGACCCTGAATTAAATTCAGGGTGACGTGATTTTGTTCAAGGTTAATTTAATGCCTGTTCCAGATCCGCAATCAAATCATCTACATTCTCAATACCAACTGAGAGACGCAGGGTTTCCGGAGTAATTCCGTTTTTAAGACGGAGCTCTTCCGGGACATCAGCATGGGTTTGAGTTGTTGGATATGTGATAAGGGTTTCTACACCACCAAGGCTTTCAGCATATTTTATGAGACGAACTTTTTCGAGAACTGACAATGCTTTTTCTACAGTGCCTGTGCGGAAGGTTACCATTGATCCAAAGCCGCGCGACTGTTTCTGCATTATTTTGTGACCAGGATGATTTTCTAAGCCAGGGTATATAACTGAAGTTACGTGCGGCTGGGTTGTGAGCCACTGCGCAATTTTCCGTGCAGATTCAGTTGCCTTTTCCATACGAAGTGCAAGAGTTTTAATTCCCCGCAATACAAGCCAGCTGTCAAACGGCGAAAGCCCTGAGCCGGTTGTTTTTATGAGAAAGCGGAGCTTTTCCTGCAGGTCAGGAGTCTTTACAACGATAAAACCGGCAAGAGTATCGTTGTGACCTGCAAGGAATTTTGTTCCGCTATGGATTACGATGTCTGCTCCAAGATTCAGTGGATTCTGGAAATACGGAGACATAAAAGTGTTATCTACAATCAAAAGCAGCCCGTGACGTTTTGTAATTTCTGCAACAACCGCAATGTCTGTTACATTCATCATCGGGTTGGTTGGAGTTTCGATATAAATGGCTTTTGTATTTGATTTTATAAGAGATTCAAGATTATCACTTGAACAGTTTGCTCTTGTAAACTCGATTCCGTTTTTTACTGAAACATTATCAAATAAGCGGATAGTTCCGCCATATAAATCTGAATCAACAATAAGATGCTCTCCCGGCTTAAAGATTTCCATAAGCAGGGTGATGGCAGCCATTCCTGTAGAAAGTGCAAATGCGTCGAGTCCATGCTCAAGCTGACATACAACTTTTTCCAGCTGTTCGCGTGTAGGATTCTGAAGGCGCGAATAATCAAAGCCTGTACTCTTTCCTACTCCGGGATGTGCATAGGTTGCAGTCTGATAAATTGGAAAACTGATTGCACCGAAGTGACGGCTTTCACTACACGCAGGCTTATCGTCAGCCTCATTCTGAACCTGATTTTCAAGATGTACACATTTTGTTTCTATTGATAATGGCATGCTATTCTCCAAACTTTAAGTAGTAAGCGGCGAGCTTCTGAAGAGCTTCTTCAATCGGAAGCTCAATGTCGAAAACGCTCACGGCATTTCGTTCAAACTGGCGGCTAACATTCTGACCAATCTGTGCGGCAACTACCGACCGGCAGTCTAAGAGTGATTGTACAACCGGTGAAACAGGTCCGCCAGCTCCACCACCACAACCGCCGCCGCATCCGCTTCCGCAGCCAAAGCCACTACCACAACCGGCACCAAAGCCAGTGCCTCCCGCAGCCCCTTCATCAGCCAGCTGTTCAACTTTCGGAGCTTCGCGAGTTTCCAGGAATTCAAAGTGGTCGCCGCGCAGCTCGTAGATTTCGAACTGTGAAGCCTGACCGAAATGTAAATCGATGTTTGTTTTATCTGATGTTGCAATTGCTACTTTGATTGACATAAGACCTCCTGGGGGCTAAGGATTAAATCTTATAATCGTCTGCCATATCCATGAGACCGTACTCAAGAAGGATTTCCTCGAGGCGTTCCTGTGTCATTGGAGTTGGAATTGTAAAGGTTGTATTATTGATTACAGCTTCTGCAAGGTTGCGGTATTCCTGAGCCTGTGCTGAATCCGGCTTATATTCAATAACAGTTTTACGGTTGATTTCTGCGCGCTGTACAATATTATCGCGAGGAACGAAATACAAAAGCTGAGTTCCAAGTTCCTTAGAGAAGGCACGGAGCAGATCGAGCTCACGGTCTACGTTACGGCTGTTACAGATAATTCCACCAAGACGAACACCACCGGCCTTTGCATAACGGCTAATACCCTTTGCAATATTGTTAGCAGCGTAGAGAGCCATCATTTCACCAGAAGCAACGATGTAGATTTCCTTTGCTTTACCCTCACGGATTGGCATAGCAAAACCACCACATACTACGTCACCAAGTACGTCGTAGAAAACGAAGTCCAGGTCGTCTGTGTATGCACCAAGATTTTCAAGCATACTGATTGATGTGATGATACCGCGTCCTGCACAACCTACTCCCGGCTCTGGTCCACCTGATTCAACACAACGTGTTCCACCAAAACCTGTTCTCATGATGCGGTCGAGTTCAACGTTTTCGCCCTCGTCGCGGATTGTATCCAATACTGTTTTCTGTGCAAGTCCACCAAGCAAAAGACGTGTAGAGTCTGCTTTAGGGTCACATCCTACAACCATTACTTTTTTTCCATGCTCAACAAGTCCTGCTGTCAAATTCTGTGTGGTGGTTGATTTTCCGATTCCACCCTTTCCATAAATTGCTATCTGTCTGATTTCGCCCATTAAAGTGCCTCTCTTTTTTGTTGTATAACCTATCTATTTACTAGGTAATAACAATATACTTTTATTTACCTACTATGTCAATAGGTTTATTTAAAATAATCCCTGAATTTGATTGTATTTCCACACTTTTAGGATAGCATCGTCGATGCTGCCGGGGAGTTCCATTGCGGTGATGCCGGCTGCAGTGAGGCTTTGTATTGCGCCGGAGCCAATGCGGCTTGCGATTACGTATTTACAGTCTTTGAATTGCTGGACGTGTATATCCATTGCATTTTTGTCGTGTTTGCCCTCCCGGCACACAGGCTGTACGCTGCGGTTTTCGAGGAGATCGTAGCCTTCATCGTCATCGACAATATAAATATGGAAGAGTTCTGATTTTCCGTAATGAATGTTTACAGTTTCGCCGTCTGTGCTGGCAATGGCAATGCGGTATTTATCAGCCATGGGAAAAATTTTCTCCATAACTGCCCGGCCCTATTTTTGCATAAAGCTGGCGGGAAATATCTGATTTTCCCGGTACTCCTGCGGCATCTGCACGACAGTGGTTACAGTGAAGGAAGAGTTCGATATATTCTCCGGCGGCACGGCGTGCTGTTTCGATTTCTGCACAGTTTGGAGCCGGTTCATCCTTAAGCTTTGCAGAAGGAATGAGTGGTATAATGTTGTACTTTTCAGCTCCGGCTTCGGCTACAGTTGCAGCGATTTCTGCAATGTGATTACCGTTTATACGTGGAACTAATACTGTGTTTACCTTTACAGTGATTCCCGCTTCGGCAATTTTTCTGATTCCGGCAAGCTGATTTTCTATAAGGATTTTTGCACCCTCTACTCCTTCTATCTTTTTACCATGCCAGATGATGTAGTCATTGAGTTGTGCTTCGATTTCCGGATTAACGGCATTTACGGTAACGGTGAGACTGTCAATTCCGGCGGCAATTACTTCATCTGCACGCTCATTGAGCATGAGGCCATTTGTACTCATACACTTTATGAGCTGCGGGTATTCGCGGCCAATTATATTGAAGGTTTTGAAAGCGTTGTCACTGGCAAGAGTGTCGCCAGGTCCGGCAATTCCAGCCACTTTGATGTCAGGACTTATCTGAATTGCCTTTCCCACAATTTCTGCTGCCTCTTCGGGCTTAAGAACTTGAGCCGTTACGCCAGGTCTGTTTTCTGTTGTGTTGATGGAACGTTCGCAAAAGCGGCAGGCGATATTACAGCCGGGACACACTGGTAAATGTATGCGGCCTGTTGTAGCACCGTGACTGCCGAAGCATGGATGATTTTTTTCTAATTCGGAAAACGATTTTGGCATAAGCGGCCTCCGGGGGCGTTACGGGGGCAGGGCCCCCGTTGGGTGGGTAGCCCGCAACGAAGTGCGGGCGCAGGGAGGGGCTCCTCCCTCCCATAAATTAATTATCGCTGAAAAGTGGTGTAGAAAGGTAACGGTCTCCTGAATCTGGAAGAAGAACTACGATTGTCTTTCCCTTATTTTCAGGGCGTTTTGCAAGAATGCTTGCAGCCTTAAGAGCGGCACCACTTGAGATTCCTACGAGAATACCTTCGCTGCGGGCAAATGCACGTCCTTCTGTGAAAGCATCTTCATTTTCAACTGGAAGAATTTCGTCGTAAATCTTTGTGTTGAGAACATCAGGAACAAAGCCTGCACCGATTCCCTGAATCTTGTGGGCACCGGCTGTTCCCTTTGAAAGAACAGGGCTTGTTGCAGGTTCAACTGCAACGATTTTTACGTTTGGATTCTGTGACTTAAGATATTCACCAACACCTGTCAAAGTTCCACCTGTACCTACACCGGCTACGAAAATATCTACCTTACCGTCTGTCTGTTCCCAGATTTCTGGACCTGTTGTTTTCTTATGAATAGCAGGGTTTGCAGGGTTTACGAACTGACCTGGAATAATACTTCCCGGAGTTGCTTTCTGGAGCTCTTCTGCCTTAGCAATAGCTCCCTTCATTCCCTTTGCACCCTCTGTAAGTACTAGTTCTGCACCATATGCCTTAAGAAGATTACGGCGTTCAACACTCATGGTATCTGGCAAAGTAAGGATTGCTTTATATCCTTTAGCTGCTGCAACTGCTGCAAGTCCAATACCTGTGTTACCAGAAGTTGGCTCGATGATTGTTGCACCAGGCTTTAAGATTCCCTTCTCTTCTGCATCTTCAATCATTGCAAGAGCAATACGGTCTTTAACGCTTCCTGCCGGGTTTAAGTATTCAAGCTTTGCAAGGATAGTTGCGTCTTTTACTCCTGCTGTCTTTGAATATCCGTTCAACTGTAAAAGCGGTGTTCCGCCAATCAATTCCAATGCACTCTGTTTAATGTTACTCATATTTCGATCTCCTATTAAGTTACTAGGTATTTATATTTTCACTATAAGTCCTATTACCTACTTTGTCAATAGGTTATTAGCTGATTTTTATAGAAATTCCTGATTTCGGCACAAAAATCAGCCATACGCCAATAACACTTCGTTAGATTTATTGCAACTTTTCTCTTATATTAGGGGTTTTTACCCTTGACAAGTTTCGCAAGTGGAAATAATATAAAAATATGGACTTAAGA
>CAMJNC010000055.1 GCA_946407195.1 uncultured Treponema sp.
ATCCCGAAAGCCTTGAAGTGCGCTTCCGCAATATCCAGCAGCCGCTGTTAAACCGTTTCGCCACCGCCAAGGAAACCTTACCACAAAACTTTCAGGAGAAAATACGTGACCTTCGCGTACGTATAGCACAAAGCAAAACTGTACTTGAAAACGCAAGCCCGCAGACCATTTTTGACCGCGGTTATTCTATGGTAACAGGCCCGGACGGCAAAATAGTAAGAGACGCAGCAAGCCTTAAAGCGGGCGACCGGCTTATTATCACTCCGGCAAAAGGAAAAATTACAGCAACAACAGAAAATATTGAGAGGTAAATATGGCAAATACATTTGAAGAAAATCTTGCAAAGCTCGAACAGCTTACATCAGATATTAAACGCAGCGACATTTCACTCGAGGATGCACTCAAAGACTTCGAAGAAGGAATCAAGCTTGCATCCGGAATGGAAAAGCAGCTCGACGAAATTGAAGGAAAAATACAGATTCTCATGAATGAACCAAATCCTATGACAAAGGAAAATCCGCCTCAGTTTGATTTGTTCAGCGACGACGGAGAAGTAAACGGAACCCGCAAATGAGCTTGAACCGACCTGTCCGCACTCTGAATCCCGAAGTAGCAAGAAAAATTGCTGCCGGAGAAGTAATTGACCGCCCCAATGCAATAATCCGCGAGCTTATGGATAACTCCATAGACGCCGGAGCAACAAGCATTACTGTAGAAATAAGCGGCGGCGGCGTTGAAAAAATCAGAATTATTGACGACGGCTCAGGTATGACTCAGGAAGACCTGCAAAATTGTGCCCGCCCTCACGCCACAAGCAAAATTGAAACTGAAACTGATTTAATGAATCTTTCTACGCTGGGTTTCCGCGGAGAAGCACTTGCTTCTATTGCAGCAGTTTCCCGCCTTACCATTCAAAGCGGCGGCTATAAAATGCGCGCCAGCATAACCGAAGACCACATAATAGAACCGGCCGCTCCCCTCAAGGGAACAATTGTTCAGGCAGAAGGACTTTTTGAAAACTTCCCTGCCCGCCGTCAGTTCTTAAAGCGCCCGGCAACCGAAGGCATTATGTGCCGCAATACCTTTATAGAAAAAGCACTTGCACGTCCTGACCTCGCATTCCGTTTTATTACAGACGGAGAAACAAAGCTTGACCTTCCGGCCGGACAGTCGCAGAAAGACCGTTTTGTAATGGCAAACAGCTACAGCGAAGCCCCAGAACTTTTTTATGAGTTTGGTAATTCTTCTGGCGGAGAGAATCCGGAATGGTCTTTTACAGTTGTAATTGGTGAGCCTGCTGTTAGCCGCACTAACAAAAAGGAAATTTTTATTTACGCAAACGGCCGACGCATTCAGGAATACTCTCTAGTGCAGGCTGTTGAATATGGTGCACAGGGCTTCTTCCCGAACGGAACTTATCCTGTTGCTGCGGTGTTTGCCCAGGTTCGCCCTGATTTAATTGACTTCAATATTCACCCTGCAAAACGAGAGGCACGCTTTTCTGATATTTCTGCCCTTCACCATGGCTTGAGCTCAACAATCAGAAACTTTTTCCATCAGTATACCTATTCTAATTTTGCAGAAGATAAACCCGCTGATGAAGAGCGTGCTCAGGAATTTGATTTTACCCCGACTACAGCCTCATCGACTGCAGCCACATCTTCCTCAGCCCCTGATTCCCTGTACGAAAAGCATATTTCTTACAAGGCTTCGGAGACAAAATCAGAAGCACTTTCAGATTTCCGCTCAAAATATCTTGGAATAAAAACCGGAGACGGAAGCCGTTCAAACACAACCTGGACACCACGCGCGACTGGCAGTGCGGCACACAGCACACAATCTCTCGCCGAAGCAGCTCTTTCTGCAGCATCAGCAGCTTCAACTGCCGCTTCACCGGCACAGGCTCATACGAACTCAATTCCAGCCCAACCGCAAATCCGCTATATAGGGCCTTGTCTTGGAACCTTCCTGCTCGCAGAAAAAAACAACTGCCTTTATATAATTGATCAGCATGCTGCTCACGAGCGCATTCTTTTTGATAAGCTTATGACTTCTCAGGGAGAAGCCGGTCGTCAGCCTCTGCTCATTCCTTACAAAATAAAGACTGAATCAAAGACTCAGGATAATCAGCTTGAAAAATTAAAGCCGGAGCTCAACAGAATTGGCTTTGAAACAGAACATACTTCGGACGGACTTTGGGAAATAAAAACAATTCCAGAACGCTGGACCGGAACAGAATATGACCTTCGAACTCTTCTTTTTGTAAAGCAGGTTGAACCAAAAGAAATAATCCGCTCAATTGCCGCAATGACCGCCTGCAAGGCCGCTGTAAAAGACGGCTATGTTCTGGATGACATTACTGCCGCACGGCTTGTAGAGCAGGCCTTTACTTTAGAAGATCCGCACTGCCCTCACGGACGGCCGATTTATACAGTAATCAGCCGTGAAAAATTATTTGAAATGGTAAAGAGAACCTGACAGGTTAGTTTTCGAGCACGGCAATCAGGCTGTCTACCTCTGCCTTTCTGAACGACGGATTTTTTCCACGTACATAAAGCAGATTTTTATAAGCACCCTGAGTATCTCCAAGCTGCAGTAAGACCTTTGCTAGTCCTACATATGCTTCGAGGTTTTCCGGATTTTTAGAAGTTATCTTTGAGAAATTTCTAGAGGCATCAGCCAGTTCACCATTTTTTGTCTGCGCATTTGCAAGATTCAAAAGTGCATCTTCATCATCAGATCTGATTTCAAGAGCGGCCTTATAATAGCTTACAGCCTTTGGATAATCTTCCTTGAGCATATAAGCTGTGCCGAGATTATTATTTACACTGAAGTCATTACTGTCGGTTTTGTAAGCTTCCTGCAAAAGTCCAAGAGCCTTATCTACATCAGCAGAACCTTCTGACATGTAAAGAGCACTTAAGTTTATTTTTGATTTAACATGGTCAGGATGTAAGGTAAGTGCTTCCTTATAGTAACGCTTTGCATCTTCGGTTTTATTATTTCTTTCCTGAATGAGAGCATAGTTATAAGTGATGTTTGCCTGCTGTGCATCGTTAATCAAAAAGTCTTTTTCATCATAGGCCATCCAGCCGTAACGGGAAGCTTCTGCATATTTTCCATCATCATATAAAACCTTAGAAAGGTTATAGGCTGTAAGAGTTTTTTCTTCGCTCTTGTTTAAGTTTTCAAGCGCTCTTTTGTACTGCGCTTCGGACTCTGCATATTTTCCATACTGATAATAAACAGAACCGAGTTCCATAATTGCAGAGGTATTATCAGGGAAAAGCTTAATGAGATTATCATAAGCCTTTACACATTCTGCAAGCTTACCCTGACGGTTATAAACGCGTGCCTGCTCAATATATCCCTTTTCATAATTTGGATTTATTTTTACTGATTTTTTGAACGATTCAAGGGCACTGTTTTCATCATTGAGCTTTACATAAGTGAGGCCGAGGTTGTAAACACTTGGAGGAAACTGATTATTAAGTTCAATAGAACGCATAAATGAACCTTTTGCATCGGTATAGCGTCTCAAAAGATACTGCAGCTTTCCCATATCGTAATAATAAAGATAATTTGATTCATTAAGGGCAATTGCTTTTTCAAGCTCGCTTAAGGCGCGGTAATAATCTTTTTTCTTTTGTGCATCCTGAGCTTTTATATAGTGTGCCGCATCACTGTCCGCGCCGCTTTCTGCAAGCTTTTTTGCAAGCTCCATACCTTCTTCCAGAAGCTTCTGTTTTTCTGCGTCTGAACCTGCTTCTGCAAGACGTTTTGCAATTTCATCGAGCTTTGCTTTTGTTCTGTCTGCAGCCGCATTTTCAGCTGCCTTTTTAGCGGCGGCTTCTTCAGCGTTTTTCTTATCCTGTTCGGCTTTCTTCGCCGCAGCTTCCTCGGCTGCTTTTTTAAGTCGTTTTTCTTCTTCGGCCTTTTGTCTTGCGGTTTCAGCTGCTTTCTTTTTTTCTGCGAGCTCTCTTTCGTTTTTCAGGCGGGCTTCTTCATCAGCCTTTTTTCTGGCTTCTTCTTTGCGAGCTTTTTCTTCTGCAGCTAAACGGGCTTTTTCTTCTGACTTTCTCTTCTTTTCTTCTGAAGCTTTACGATCGGCTTCGGCTTTTGCTTTGCGGTCAGCTTCTGCCTTACGCTCTGCCTCGGCTTTTGCCTTGCGATCTGCTTCGGCTTCTCTTGCAGCCTGTTCTTCAGAAGCCTTAAGAGCTGCTAACTCAGCTTCCTTTCTGCGTCTTGCTTCATCAGAATCTGAGTCTGAATCAGAAAGAGTATAATCTTCTACGCCTTTTCCATATTCGTTGTCAAAAATTCCTGCACCGGAAAGTTCTTCTCCATAGGAATGACCTTTTCCGTCATAAAAATTCCGGCCATGTTTTCTTCGCCCTTCACTGGAACAGCCTTCACACTTCATTAAAAGCAGCAGTATTACAATTACAAAAACAACTGCCGCACCACCACAGATTTTTTTTAAGCGGATATTTTTCTCTTCGTCCGATAAGTCCTTCCAACGCTTAAAATTCATTTTAATCCAACTCCCCTTCAAGATCGTAATCTATTAAGTCTTCTGCTCCGGAAGTAAGATTTGTAGAATCAGTTCCCTGTAATGAATTTGCTACATCCTCAAGCAGTTTTTTTCGTCTTTCATCTTCTTCGCGTCGGCGTTCTTCATCCGCCTTACGCATTTCTTCTATCAGCTGTTCTCTCATACGTCTTTCATCTTCGAGAGCCTGCTGCTGTTCCTTTTGTTTAGCCTGTGCCTCACGGGTAGCCAGCTCATGCGCGCGGTGGCGTTCGTTTTCGAGCCACTTTTCGTGCTCTTCGCGCGATTGTTTTTCCAGCTCTTTCATTTCGTTGAGCTCGGCATCACTGAATGTGAGCCAGTCTTCTTCATCTGTTACAACTTCCTCAGAAACAGACAGAGCCTGACCGCTGTCATGATCAAGCTGTTCCCAGTCAAAGGTAGAACCATAATCTTTTTCTTTAGAATCATCTACTTTTTCCTGATTTGAATTATCTGTAACCGCGCCCGGATTTTCACCATGGATTCTTTCCCATTCAGGATCATCAGGATTCTTTCTGGTATTTTCAAGTCCGGCATCTACACGTTCCCAATTAGGACTAAAACCGTCTTTTTTCTTTTCTGAAAGACTTCCATCATATTCTTCCCACTGGGCTTTATTCTGTTCGGCAAGCAGTCGTGCTTCTTCTTCACGGCGGGCAATCTCTTCTTCGAGAGCTTTGATTAATAATTCAATACGTTCTCTCTGCGGATCATCAGGGCATTTGCCAATAAAATCAATATAATCATCCTTTGCAGAAACAAGCTGACCTGCCATTAAAAGAGCATTTGCACGGTTTAAAAGTGCTTCATAAAAACGAGGTTCTGCCTTCATAGCATCTGAATAACAAGTTGCTGCAGAAGTATAATCCTTTAAGGCATAATAAGTATTTCCCATATTATATGAAAGAATTTTTGCATTTTCCGGCTGAACCCTAAGACCGCGCCTGAAGGCATCAATTGACTTGTCATATTCTCCAAGCTGATAGTAACCAAGACCAAGAAAGTTATACGAATTTTCCGAAACCTGTCCGTTCATTATTTCATATTCAAGCACCTGAACGGCATCCTTTGCATTATTCTCTTTAAATAAAGTTTCTCCACGTGAAAGGCCTCCGTTTGAAGCACCTCCATTTTGTGCAAACAGATATGTTCCGAATAAAACAAAAATTACAGTAAAAATCCGTCTGAATTTAATTTTCATATATACTACCTTCGTGTTTGACACATCGACATAAATTTACTACTCTTATTATCGAGAAAAACTGAAAAGACTTAATCTGCTTTACAGATTGCATTCCCCAGTTTTTTTCGGAGTTGAAAAAAATGCTTATTATCATTATAGCTGGTTTTGCCGTAGTAATCATATCTCTAATTATCATTATATTAAAGAATTTTGTATCTCCAAAACGAATTGAAACAATTCCACGTCTCATAAAACAAGGCAAAACCCAGAACGCAATAAAAATCGCTAAGCAAATACTTGCAAAGGATCAGAAAAACTATCTTGCACATTACTATCTTGGAAAAGCATATATAAAAGAAAACCGCACAGAGCTGGCAGTAATAGAATACAAAAACGTAAACGACAATGCACTTTTCGGTGAAGGAATTAACGAGCTTTCCTTCCGTTCAGAATATTCACAGCTTCTTTTGAAATATAATCAGCAGAACGAAGCACTTAAAAACTTCCTTTTACTTACAAAGCTCGACCCACAGAATGCAGAAAACTTTTATCAGGTTGGCCGTATTTACGAAGACCAGAACCGCTACGATATAGCACTTGGCTTTATGCAGAAATGCGCAATGCTCGACAAAAAGCATGCCAAGGCACACGCAGAAATAGGACTTATGCTTTACCGTACAAAACAGTTTGGCGAAGCAAAAAAAGAAATTGATATGGCTATTAAGCTTAGCCCTGATACTTATACATCATATTATTACCTTGGAAAGATTCTTAAGGATGCAAAAGATCTTCAGGGAGCCATCAAGGCCTTTGAAAAAGCACAGCGCGATCCTGAGGTAAAACAGAAGGCTATTATTGAACACGGTTCATGCTTTATGATAGCAGGAAGAACAGACAATGCACTTGTAGATTTTCAGCGTGCAATTGAACTGGATAAGGATGATTCTCAGCCGGAAACACTTTATGCCCGATATTTTCTGGCTGCCTGCTACGAAAAAAGCCGCAAAATAGACAAGGCAATTGAACAGTGGGAGCTGATTTATAAGCGCAACAAGGGCTTCCGCGATGTTTCTGCAAAGCTTTCTGAATATAAAGACCTTCAGGCAAACGATTATCTTAAGGATTATCTTACCTGCAGCAACGAAGAATTCCCATATATTTGTAAAAATGCAGTTATTAAGGGCCTGAATCTTCAGGTTCTTTCCCTCGATCAGAAAAAATGGGGCTGCCAGATTACTGGTGTAAACAAAAGTGATGACTCTTGGATGTCTGTTCGTAAGCAAGTTGTATTCATCAGATTTTACCGTGATCCGGAACCGGTTGAAGAAGCTCAGATTCATGAATCTCTTGATCAGATGAAAACCTTGAACAGTGTAAAAGCCTTTTTATTTTCAAGCTCCGGCTTTAATACTGCAGCAAAACGCTTTGCAGAAAACAGACCTGTTGAACTTATAGAAAAACAGAAGCTTGAAGCACTTCTTTCAAAAGCTGGTGCTGCTAAATGAAAATTCTCTGTGTCTCCGACTATGTAGACCCGCTGATCTACACACAGAACGTTAAGGCTGCTTTTCCAGACATAGACCTTATTCTGTGCGCCGGCGACCTTCCGATGGATTATATTGATTTTATTGTTACTGTCTTTAATAAGCCTACATATTTCGTTTTTGGAAATCATGATTTAAAAGAGTACCATTTTTATCATCGTGACGGCCATTTTGATGGTGGTCCATCGCGTTATGAACAGGCAATGAACGGCCATGGGGCTACCTATCTCGGTTTTAAAAGTTTTATTAATGAAAACCTGATGTTTGAAGACCCAAAAACCGGCAAAAAAACTCCGCTATTAATTGCAGGTGCTTCTGGTACCATGCGATATAACAACGGACTATGCCAGTTCACAGATGCCCAGATGAAATTTAAGCTTATGCTGATGGTTCCTAAACTAATCTATAATAAAATAAAGTATGGAAGATACCTTGATATCTTCATGACACATGCTTCTCCACGTCATATTCACGACCATGAAGATCCGTGTCACCTTGGTTTTGACTGCTATAACTGGTTTTTACAGCGCTTTAAGCCAACCTACATGGTGCATGGTCACATTCATTTATATGACTTACGGGAAGAAAGAATAGGCAGATATTATGATTCAATTGTAGTAAACGCTTACGCACACTATGTAATTGAACTGCCTGCAAGTACTACAGAATAAAAGGACACCCAAGATGATGGATTATTCAAAAGCTAAATCTGAAGAAGATTTTAATAAAGCACACACAAAGGCCTTTATAAATGAAATTCAGCACCTTCTTTCTCCGGAAGAGGCCAAGCTGATTTCCCTCAACGATGTAAAGCAGATGATAAAAGCCAACGCAGAAACCTACGTTGGAATGAAAGTTATTCCAATTGACAAAATCATAGGAAGTGAAGGACGCTATAACGATTTTGATAACCGCTTTTTCCCAAAAAGCACACACCTTAAAAACCGCTGGCAGCATGTAGATGAAGCCGCCCTGAACGACATAACTCTTCCACCTATAAAGGTTTACGAAATTGCAGGACTTTATTTTGTACGCGACGGAAATCACCGTGTTTCAGTTGCTAAAGCCCGCGGAACAGAGTTTATTGATGCAGAGGTAGTATCTCTGCAGAGCGAAATTAAGCTGAAAAAAGCAGATTCCCTTAAAGAGATTCAAAAGCAGATTATCAATTACGAAAAGAGGGTTTTCTACAGCGAAACAGGTTTTGGTGACATTACAGATTACTGGTGTCTGGATTTTTCAAGCCCAGGACGTTACGACGTAATTTATAATCACATTCTGACACATAAATATTATATGAATCAGAATAAAGAAACAGAAGTTACCATGGAAGAAGCTATAAAATCCTGGTTTTACAATGTTTATTTTCCACTGGCATCAATAATCCGCGAAAAATACATATTACGAGGCTTCCCTGGACGAACTTTGGGAGATTTATATGTATGGACAGTACGTTATTGGGACGATTTAAAGAAAAAATTCGGTGATAACATACCTATGGATGAAGCGGTAATTGATTTTACCCGGCATTACAAGATTCCAGTTTATAAAAGAATCTTAAACCGTATAAAATGCATTATTTTGCGCCGCGCAATTACAGACGCAAACAGCGATATACCCGGATAATAAAAAACAATTCCTTGACGGCTAAAAATTTCAATGCTAAAATCAAAGATAATGCCGATAATATAGTAATACTATATTCGTTAGGAGAAAATTTTGTTTACCATTGATTCATTTATAAATGTACCGCTTAATATTGCTGCCGGTATCAGTGCATTGCTTTTCATCTTTCTTCTGATTATTAAGCTCAGAAACAAGGCAAAGGTCAGCCTGATATTCTTTATTGCTACTGCAATTATGTTAGTCGGCACAATTTACAGCACCTTCAAGGAATATTACGCTTACATTGTATTTACAATCATTATTACCGAGATAGTTCTTCTGCCTTATCTCATTATTAAGGCATTTATTAACGAACAGAAAATCGAAGAAAAACGCGCTGCAAAAAAAGCCGCAGAAATTAACGCTTCCCGCGATAACGATATGGTAAACAGAGCTGTTATTCAGCAGATTGAAGAGAAAAACCAGCGTTATATTGAATTAAACCGCGATCTTATTGCTAAGCTTTCTACATTCTTTACAAATAACAACAGTATGGAAAACTTCCTCGAGTACTGTAATGACCTTATAACAGAAAAGGTAAAGGCAGACGGTTGTATTTTCCTTATTGCTGATGATTATGATAACACACTGGCTGTAAAATCATTCAAAGGTGCCTTCCCACCTCCATACAAGCTGCCGGAAGACCTTCCACATAAGCCAATCCGTGTTGAAACAAACCTCCGCTTTGCACAGTTCCCGCTTCAGGACAATATTTTTGGTCAGATTTTCTCAGAAGGCCAGCCTGTACTTATTACAGACTCTGTAAAAGATCCTCGTGTATATCAGAACGGACCCGAAGAATTCCTCCGTTGCGGAAGTTATATTTTTGCACCAATCAAACAGCTTGATGCAGTTGTAGGGCTTGTAGGTCTTGCACGTAAACCAGACAGCGAAAAGTTCACTAAAGATGAATTTGATACAGCTGTTATGCTTGCAGACTCAGTTTCTACAGCAATCAAACCACTTTACAGCTTCCTTGACTATGCAGAACACACTGAATTGAATAAGGGTGGCAGCATTGCTTCTAAGTATCAGAAAGATATGCTTCCTGCAAAGCTTCCAGTTATCCCTGGTATTTCAATCGGTTGTTATTCAAATCCTGCAGAAAATGTCTGCGGCGACTATTATGATATTCTTGTTTCAAGAAAAGACAGAATTTCCTTTGTTATGGCTGATATCGCAGGAAAGGGCATGAACTCACTTATCGTTATGATTATGATTCGTGCGATTCTCCGTCTTGCAGTTCATACAGCACAGTCTGCTTCAACAATTATGTCATGGGCTAACAGAGGTATTTGTCTCGAAAGCTCAAAGATTGACCACTTTGCAAGTATTGCTCTTATTAATTATGACGCAACAAGTAAAGAAGCAGAAATCAGTACCTGTGGTAATAACCCTGTATTCCACTACTCTGCTTCTGAAGGAACTATTAAACAGGTTTCTGTTCCAAGTGAACCAATGGGTGTAACAAAAGATACTGTATTTACAAACCTTGCAATCAAACTTAATTCAGGTGATATTATTGCTACTTGTACCGACGGATTACTTGAATCTCTCAATGAAAATGGTGTACAATATTCTATTGAGAATCTTAAAAAGGTAATTTCAAAGAACGCTGGTGCAGCAGCAAAAGATATTTCAAATCGCGTTAAAGATGATTTGAAGAAGTACTGTGGAACTGCTCAACAGTATGATGATCAAAGCCTTTTGGTTATTAAAATACAATAATTTAATAGGAATTAAAAAGGAGATTCTATATGGAACTTAAAATACGTAAAAATGGTGATGTATACATCATTGACGTAACCGGTGAGATGGATCTTTACAATTCATATAAGCTTAAAGAGCTTGTAATGAAAATGCTTGAAAAGAACGTAAAGAACTTCGTCATCAACCTTGAACAGGTAGACTACATCGATTCGTCTGGAATTGGTGCACTCATCTACATTTGTTCTACAATTAAAAAAATGAACTTGAATCTTGCTATCGCAAATATTCATGGTTCGGTAAAAAAGGTTATTGAACTTACAAAGCTTATGGGCTACTTCCCTATTGCAAACAGCATTGAAGAAGCTCTTTTGATGGTAAAAGAATAATATATTTATTATTAAAAAAGTCATCATTTAATTAAAGTAAGCAAACTGCAGGAGGAACTGAGATGGTTCAAGAATTAAAAGAACTCAGATCGGATGAGAACGACCCATTATTTGATAAAACAAATATGCTGAAGAAGGAATTTCCTTCTGACTTCAGACAGATTCGTTATTTCACATTGCTGATTGTTCAGTCAGCACCTACAGAAATTAAAGAGTTGAATCTTCTAGAACAGCAGATTAGTGAAGTTATTAAAAATGCTGTTAAACATGGTAATCATTGTGATATTAATAAGAAGGTAACAGTCTGGTATTCATTCAGCCCTACACACGCTCACATTATTGTACAGGACGAAGGTGAAGGTTTCCAGGATTTGGAAAAATGGAACGAATTCAATAAAAAGCGTCTTGAATGTCTTCATAATAACGATTTTATGGAATTGTCAAACTACGTTTCATTCAGAACAAAGGAATCTGACAGCCAGGATGGTGGAAACGCTTTGTTTGCTGCTTTGGAATACTGGAACGGTGGCTTTGTTTACAACGGAAAAAGAAATGCTGTTGCCATGCTTAAAAAATACCAGCAGAAATTCCATAACGCAAATCACGATGGTGAATAATTTTTAATTCTAAATACAATTCACTTAAATAAAAAGTCTGTAATCTGGAAATATTTTTTATAGTATTTTTAAGATTGCAGGCTTTTTTTATGGGGTATTCTTGAAACTTCTAAAGCGTCTTTCAACATATATTTTCTTTCTCTTTTTGCTTTTTTGTTGTTCTTCCTGTAAGAAAAATAATATCCCTTATTATCGAATTTATTTAACCGAAAACTGGGAATATTCTACAAAAGGAGAGCCCTTCCCATTTTATGAGCTTCCGGATAATAATCTCAATAACATTTCAAATCTGCTTGATAATCAAATTGGTTATGTATTTTTAAGGAATACTTTTTATCTTCCTAAAGAATACCGTCATAAAGATATGGCCTTTAATTTTGGAAGAGTAAAAATGGCTTCAAAAGTTTATATTAACGGTCATTCAATTGGTAAAACCGGAACCTTTCCACCTCATGAATTTACAGAAGGAAACAGATCTTTTGTATATAAGATTCCAAAAGAATATATAAATTTTGGAGGAGAAAACTCTTTAATTATCTGTCTATGGTGTCATGGTTATGGTTCAATAGATTCTTCTCCGTTCATTTCTGAATATAATGATGCAGAAAGAGATGCAGAACATTCAAGTCTGGTACATTCTAAATTGTACTTAGTACTTTCTGTTATCCTCATGATTATTAATTTAATTTATTTTTTCCTTTATATTCTTCGCCGTTCAGAGGTAGAAAATCTTTCGTTCTCGCAGTTATGTTTATTTACCAGTCTGTATCTAAGTGTTTTCTTTTTTGGTGAATATTCTATTGCATCCTCAATTAGAATACCTTATTTACTCTTTGAAAAAATATTTAAAGGCGCAACAGCTCTTTTAACCGGATATATGATTGTTGGCTTTACACGAGACTTTCTGCATTATTTTGAATCTAAAAGAAATAAAATTTTACGTTTTATTATAACTATAATTGCAATTATAATTCCTTGTACTGCAACTAATATTCCAGATTTCCGATTCCGTTTAAGATTTGGATTTATGCTGATAATGATTCAGTATATTTACTTTGTTAAAATTGTTTATACTTCAATCAAACGAAAGGATAAAAGATTTTTGCAATATGTTTTCTGTCTTTCTCCATTCTTCGTCGCCTTTTTATCTCAGATAATTGTAAAGTTCTTCTTCCATCAGAGAATAGATACACTTCTGCTTGCAATCAGCTGGGTTGCAGTTATCTTCCTTTTCCTTGGAATTCTTATCATTCATTTTGTTCAGCTTGCTAATGAAGTTGAATTTATGAATAAGAATCTTGAAAACCTTGTTACAGAAAGAACAGAAGCGCTTGAAAAAGAAAAGAACAGAGCCATTAAAGAAATAGATCTTGCAGGTTTTGTACAGAGAAGCTTTTATAAAGTTGATACCTCAGAGTTAAAGGACTGGGAGCTGCAAATTACATTTAAACCTATGGCTGGAGTTTCCGGAGACCTTTATATAGTTTTTATTTCAGAAAATCATTTGAATGGCATCGGCATTTTTGATATCTCCGGCCACGGTATTGCATCAGGTCTTGTTACAATGCTTGTTAAAAATATTATTGAGCAGGAATTTAACAAGGGATTAAAGCTTCCGTTAAATGAAGTTATGTCAAAAATTAATGACAGAATTATTGTTGAAAAAGGCAATATTGAAAATTATCTTACTGGTCTATTGATTCGTTTTAATGAAGCTGATATTGAGCTTGTAAATGCAGGTCATCCAAAGGCAATTATGTATAATTCCCAAACTGGAAAAATCACTAATGTCGAACAGGAAGGAATAAATCAGTATGGTGCTATTGGTATAGCTGATTTCCCTATCAATTTTGAAACAATCAGATTTAATTTGAATAAGGGTGATGAATTAGTTTTGTATACTGATGGTATTACAGAATGTATGAATTCTGAAAAAAAATATTTTGGAACAGAAGGAATTCTTGCTGTATTCAAAAATTCAATTGGTCGTCCTGTAAAGGAACAGGTCGAAGCTCTTCCAATTGCACTCAAAAGATTTTCAGACTCCGAAAATTTTAATGATGATATTACATATATCATTCTTAAAAAACTTGTATAAAAAAATTTGTTTTTTCAAATTCTCTTGACGATTAAGATTTTAATAACTATATTTATTAATGCTTAGGGGGTGTCCCGGTTTCGACGGAATTGGGAAATCTTGTACTGCAGGTAGGGGTGAAGGTCCCTTAAACTGACAAACAAATAACTGCAATTTTCGCAAGAAAAGAAGAAGAAGCTG
>CAMJNC010000056.1 GCA_946407195.1 uncultured Treponema sp.
ATATCTTTTGGAGAAGAGCCAAAAAGACTTTTGAACGATCTTGAAAAACCTTCGTGAGATTCAAAGGAATATTTCATGGCAACATCAATCACTTTCATACCAGCAAGCAAATCCTTTATGGAATATTGCAGCTTCCTGATTCGCACATAAGCGGTAACCGGAATGCCGTAAATATCCATAAATTTTCTGCTGATGTAAAAAGGACTGTAGCCCATAAAATCTGCAAGTTCCTTTAGGCCCATTTTGTTTTCAATGTTTTTTTCAACATATTCAAACAGCGGTTTAAAATCATCCATAAAGTCATCTCCTCCAAAACTTTATGAGATGATTATAACTTGGAGGTGTTTTTGATTCTTGATAATGTTTGTCATACTTAGTTTTTTCCGCAATCAGACTGAGCCTTTAGAAAATTTGATAAATTCGTATGGCAATCCGATAGCTTCTGAATATTTAAAGATTTCAGCCTTTTCATCATCACTCATTTCGTCATAGAAAGGACGTTCTGATACTTTCCAGTAAGTCTTAACCTCATCGATTTTCAATACATCACCCCAGGGGGCAAGATATAATTCTCCGGTTTTATACTTTCCGACTTCTTTATATACCCTTGTAGTATAACAATATCCCAAGTTTTTTAAGAAATTCTGAATTGATTCGTATTCATGTTCCGGAAATGATATTTCTTTATACATGAAAATAATTATATACTATATAAAGTCTGTTTATCAATGTATCCGCAAATTGAATTTACGTTTACATAATTATACCACAATTTAAATCCATTCTCCACGAATCTTATATGGAGTAATTTCAATATTCCAGGGGAGAAGTTTTTCCCAGTCATTTTCATTCTTGATAAAGTTTGCCTTCCTTACTTCTTTTTTACCGGAATCCAGATTGCACAGTGATAATCTGAAGCGGACGGTTCGTCGTCGCCATACCACTCAATGTTTACACGACCAGGGAACTCAAAGTCAGGATTTCCTGGCAGCCACTCTTTCCAGATTTTTGTGTTAACATCCTGAAGTGCTTTTGGACACGGACCGTAACAGTCGAATATAGCCCAGTCAAAATCAGGAAGCTCGTAAACAGACATGCCCTCAGGTACCTCGCCGCCCTTGTAAAGGCCTGCAACAAAATAACGGAACTTACCGCAGCCAACATCGTCAACACAAACTCCGTACTCTCCGATGTTATTATCTACAATTGCTTTTTCAATGGCATTGGCAGGAGCATTTCCACTCCAGACACGGGAAGCATATTTTTTGCGAATTTCATCCCAGAACTTTGGAATCTCTACATAAGAAGTTTCTGCGTCAAACTCGCGTGCAAAACCAATTACCTTAAAGCCAGACATAGTTTTAATTTTGTAATCCATCTGATTACCTCCGTGAATAGAAATCTCAATTTTCAGAGGAAGAAATGGCTTTACCGGAGAGCCCTCGCGCACCTGCGATGGACTGGCACCATGAAAGCGCGAAAAAGCCTTTGTAAAACTTTCGGGAGTTTCATAGCAGTAACGGAACGCAATGTCGATTATTTTTTCATCAGTTTTCTGAAGGTCAAGCGCTGCAAGGTACAAACGTCGATTTCTGATATACTCACCAAGCCCGTACCCCGTCATCAGCGAAAATCCCTTCTGAAAAAAGAATGAGGACATAAACACCTGGTCTGCAACATCCTGCGCTGAAATGTCGTCTTCCAGATGCGACTCCATGTAATCAATTGCTTTTCGAATGCTAGTAAGCCACTCCATAATGAGCTTTCTCCTCTGACATTCTCATTCTAAACGGAGATTATTTAGAAATCTTGTCAATTATTGTCCAGGAGTTTATTCTCCCATCTTCAAATCATCCCAATCTTTATATAGCTTCGTATAATCTACAGCGTATTCTATCAGCTTATCATGAGAAACTTTTTCTACAAGTTTGCGGACGATTTTTTGTGAAACAGAATACAAATCATTTGAAATCGAAAAGAAGTCGTTTGAAAAAAGTGTTTCTTTCGGATAATCAGTTTTATGCATCTGAGTTTTTTTGTATTCATCGTGAGCGAGAACATAAATATCCGAGCCATTCGCACAGCCAACTACATAATCCTGATATTGTGTGCCGGATATGTTTTCATAAAACTTAATCCAGTCATCAAGCTCTGAATAAACCTTAATCTTTACATGGTTATCTAATTTTTCAATTCCCCAGAAATCAATAACTCTCTGGAAATTCTGCGACAAAGCCTCGTTTATTGTCTGAACAAGTTTTTCACTTTTTTTGTCGTATTCGATTGAATACAAATCACTTTCATAAATCATTTTTTTATCTCCTTTGCTGCAGGAAAGCAACATTATTGGTAAGATTAATACTAATACAAAATTTCTAATTTTCAACTTCATTTTCTCAATCTCCACTCTTCCAGAATCTTCAAGCCTTCTTCAACATCATAGCCAAGAACTTCCTGGATTTTTTCGAACTTCTTTTTAGAATGAAGCGTGTCCATAACACACAGCAATTCTTTTTTGCCATGCTTTTGAATGAACAGTGCCATCACTCTTATGGCGTTAGTATCTTTGCCCAACGCATAAAACCCTTTCTTGCAATCATATAGCTCGTCACATTCATAGCAACCGTCGAGACCTTTTTCTTTGCAGCAGGCAGTATTCGGGCAAACTCCATCCGGCGAAGAAATTGCATAAGAACAGGTGTTATAAATTGTTCTGCATGAACCACACCACGAAGTCAAAAAGCAGTGGCCGCACGAAAGCCCACAGTAAGCAATCTGGTCTACACCTTTTTTTGCCTGCTGGCACAGTTTATTTTTGATACGCTGCATTGCTTCAACATGCATAATCCAGTGACGCGAGAATGGCATCTGTATCAAACCTTTGATATTTTTACTGCACCAGTAATCTACCAGCCAGGCAGCATCCTCAGAAGAGCTCACGCATTTGCTCTCAACCAGTCTTTCTCTATCTTCAACTGTAATTTTCTTTTTTAAGTCTGCAAACTTCAGACCTTTCAACATTTCATTTGTTGAATCCATCACAGCCTTGCAGTAATCATAAGTTGCCTGAATATCCAGAATCTTTGAAAACTCAACCAGCGCATCACCAGCAAGTTCATTACCTGTTGTGATAATTGTGCTCTTTGTTTTCTTCTGCCATCCACCATCAAAGAAAATCTGCTTATCCTTCAAAATCAGTTCGTGCGCAACAATATCTTCAATACGGAAAGTATGCCATAGTGACCAGGCAAGAGTTGTACAATGATTCCCCTCGCCGTCTCCAAACGGCAGCTGATAAAAAGCAACTGGCGGAAAAGTTTTTACGATGTAAGTTATCTGTTCAAACAATTCATCACGCAATTCAAGCAGCAGATTTATTCCTTCATCAAAAGTTGCTTCTTTCGAAATGAGCGCCTGCATCTTTTTATTTTTTTCCGACCAGTCTTTATTCATTTTTATTTCCTAGTATTCTTTAAGCTTCAGCAGGAAGGATTTTTTTGCACCATCATCAAATCCTAAATTTCTGTAAAACTGATGCGCTTCTGTTCTCCAGGCTCCACTCTCGAGAATCACCTTATAACAGTTTTTCTCTCGCGCAAATTCAATTGCCTTTTCCATTACCTTTTTACCGAGCCCCTGCTTTCTAAAGGCTTCATCAGTTACAACATTTTCTACAAAACAGATTGCCCCACCAAGTCTTGTAAGATTTGGAATAATTGCACAGAAACAGGTTGATACAACCTTCTGCCCTTCAGCAGTATCTTCAACCGCACCAAAATATTTGATATTCGGATTTCCTTTAATTTCATCCATCCAGATAGTTCTGGCATCTTCAACAGCAAAATCACCATTACGGCCATCGAGCTGCTCATACAATTTTATAAGAGACCCCAAATCTCCTTCATTCAATTCACGAATTTCCATTTTTAACTCCTAATTTTAAGATTATCGTTTATCATTTTCCAGTCTAAACAACGCTTATAATTCTGATTAGGGAATTCACAATCCCGATTCCAAGGCCGGTCAAATACCAGCACCTTTAAATCAGGTAAATGATTAAAAAATTTAAAAGCATGCGGAGAATCTTCCACCGCGTAATCAAAATGCATTTTGTAATAATCAGCTAATTCAAGACTGAAGGTACTGCCCTTAATAAAATTGTCCCGGCCATATTTATTGAGACAGTACAATTCAACCCGTTCAAGACCATGCTGATTAAGCCATTCACGAGAAGCATCAAAAGCACTGAAAGGACGTCCTGTAATTATTTTTACATCATGGCCTTTATCAAGCCAGCTGTTGATTGTTTCGCTTGCACCGGGAGTTTCTTCATACGCCAAAAGCACTTCTCTCGTGTGCCCCTCAATCATCATCTGTTCGTACTGTTCATCGCTTAAAGAAAAAGACTGCTGCAGATTAAAATATTTTATGTTCTCGTAAGGAAAATCCAGCCCAAACATTTTGCCAACAAGAGTTGAAAAATGTCGCGCCGTCTCACAAAGACAATCATCGAAATCAACATAAATATTCATAGGCGTTTTCTTACAGGCGTTCTGCAAGCTCAAGAACCACATCTGCAACACGTGGCCCCGGTCTTGTGTAAACGTTGTCATCAACAACAAAAACGCGCCCGTTCTTTACAGCAGGAATATCAGCCCAGCCGCAACGAAGTCCCACTGCATCAGGCATCATTCCCGTACTTGCAGGAATCAGAATAAGCTCCGGCTCACGGGCTATAATTGACTCCTCACTGACCATAGGGTATGCATCAGCCAGATCAGCAAAAATATTTTCGCCGCCAGCAGCCCGAATTACATCATTAATAAAAGAAGCAGCTCCGGCAGACATATAAGGTGCATTCCAGACTTCCCAGTAAACCTTTACCGCACCGCCCTTCCCGGCAGCGCTGGCAGCCTTCTTCAGTTTCTTTTCCATGCCGTCCACAACCTTTGCAGCTTCCTTTTCATGACCGGTAATTTTACCAACCTCAAGAATCTCCTTTTCAACAGAGGCAATAGAATCACCCTTCGAAACATAATAAGCAATTCCGTTGCTCTCAAGAGTTGCAATTAAAAAGTTGTGCATGCCTTCAGTAATATAAACCAGATCCGGCTTAAACGACATAATTGTTTCAATGCTCAAGGTCTTGCCGTCAAATCCTCCGACAACAGGCTTTTTCATTGCCTCAGGCGGAAAATCTGTAAACTCACTTACAGCAGAAACCTGGTCGCCCGCACCAATTGTAAAAAGAATTTCAGCCGCACTTGGCGACAAAGCAACAATCGATTTAGGATACCCAGTTTCTGTTAGCTTAGGCTTACGAGCATAAAGCGCAGAGATTAAACTTATAAATATGAATACTGTAAGAAATCTTTTTGAAAGATGACGCATCTCTTATTTGCATCCCCACTCGTTATAGTAAGCATCCAGCTGAGTTTTGATATCATCCGTAATAACTTTCTTATCGCCGTTTGTGTAAAGCGCATCAACAACATCGCTCATAGAAACAATAGCGCGAGCAGGGAAGCCGTACTTTTCTGTAATCACGTCGAGGGCAGCCTTATCGCTGTCCGGAGCACGCTCTTCGCGGTTCAGGCTGACAATCTCGCCAACAATTTTGATGCTACCCGGAGTAGTCTCCAGCGCCTTAATTTTCGGATAAACCTCTTCAATAGATTTTCCCGAAGTTGTTACGTCTTCGATAATTACAACGCGGTCGCCATCCTTAATCTTGTAGCCAAGGATTGCACCCTTATCTGCACCGTGGTCTTTTTCTTCCTTACGGTCACAGCAGTATTTAATTTCCTTTCCATAAAGCTCGCTGTAGGCAACGGCAGTCACAACCGCAAGAGGAATACCCTTGTAAGCCGGACCAAAGAACACGTCAATGTTATCGCCAAAATTATCGTGAATTGCCTGAGCATAATATTTTCCAAGCTGTGCAAGCTGCCCGCCGGTCACATAACCACCCGCATTCATAAAGAAAGGCGACTGTCTTCCACTCTTCAATGTGAACGACCCGAACTTAAGCACTTCGCAGCGCACCATAAAATCAATAAATTCTTTCTTGTAATTTTCCATACAGATGATTATATAAAAAAAAGAGGGGGAAATCGACCCCTTAGGGAGCGGCCTGTATCACAGGCAAAAACAGTCCAGTGGACTGTTTTTAGCGAGTCTCGGCGAAGGCTGTGCCTGAGCCGCCGCTTCAGCCCGCTACACAGGCTTACGCCCCCTATTTTTAAACTTGACAACTTGACAAGTTAACCATATCTTATAGATATGAAACAAATGACCGTTGGTGATTTTAAAGCACAATTTTCCTCAGTTCTGGAAGAGGTTATGCAGGGTGAAGAAATTCAGATTTTATATGGCCGCTTAAAGAAACCTGTAGCATGTCTTACAAAACTTGCAGAAAAACCGAAACGTAAGAAACGTCCGCTGGGATCTTATGAAGGTAAAGCAACTTATTGGGAAGATGAGTCTTTCGAGTTTACTCCTGAAATGCTTTTCGATAACATGAATGATCTATTATAGGCCAGGGAATTGTTTATGAAATATTTACTTGATACACATGTATTTTTATGGTCATTTCTTGATACAAAAAGAATTAGACCGAAAACCTTAGAAATAATTGCAGATGAAGAAAATGAAATATTTGTAAGTCCAATAAGTTTTTGGGAAATAGCAATAAAAAATCAGACAAAAAAACTCAATTTAGAAGGAATCAACGTTCTGCATCTTCCACACATTGCAGATGAATATAATTTCTCTATCCTTAATCCTGAACCTTATGATTATATAAGTATTGGACAAATCCCTCAAAAAGAAAATCATCATGACCCATTTGATCGTATGCTGATTCAACAGGCTATTAGAAATGATTTAGTTTTAATCAGCAAAGATGAAAAGTTCCCACAATACGAAGAAAACGGGTTGCAGCTTCTGTGGGAATAGAATCTTATGAGCGCAAGTTTTTTATTTCCGGACAATAAAGATTTTTCACCTGATTTCAAAGAGGTAGCGCGATATTTGGGCTACCGCCGTGCAACGCAGCCAGAGGCTGATGTTTCGGCTCTTATGGAAAAGGCAGCCAGTGAGATACAGGCAGTAATGAAGGCGCAGTCAGTTTTTGAGGTTTTTGATTTGACGGTGGGTTCGACACGTCCTTCGGACTACTCAACCACCGTAAGTCTCCGATTCGCCGATGTTACACTGCAGTCGCGGGACCTGGGCAGAAACCTCGCCGGCTGCTCAAAGGTAGCCTTACTTGCCGCAACAATCGGCCCGCAGGTAGATTCACTGATTCGACGCCACAGCTCACTTAATCCGGTATATGCCAGCATTCTGCAGGCCACCGGCGCTATGTATATAGAAGAGCTGGTAGATTTAATAAACGCAGAAATAAAAAAAATCGCCGAAGCAGACGGCTTAAAAACCCGTCCGCGTTACAGCCCTGGCTACGGTGATGTACCTCTGCAAGTGCAGAAGGATTTTTTCCGGCTGCTTCCATGTACCAGAATAGGCCTCACCTTAATGGACACCCTGATTATGGCACCAGAAAAATCAGTTACCGCCTTTGTCGGCCTCTGCAGCTAAAATCAGTTAAAATCAGCTAAAACACCATATGACTCAAGTCACAAACCTCCGCTCCCACTCCCATAGGTATTTTTCCTTAAGTTAAACGTTTTATTTGATTTTCTAGTAAAACGTTTTATAATTTAATTAGCACGTTACCCCCTAGAAAGGAACGTGAGGAGGCAAAAAGTGAAAAAACTAAAAGTACTATCGGTACTTGCCAGCATCGCTATGCTCGCAAGTGTTTTCGTTGGTTGTAGTAACGGGTCTGGTTCAGAAGAAACAAGTGTTACAAAAGAAGTAACTCAAGAAGCTTCTGAAGGAATGTCACAAAGCAGTTGGGCCTTTGTTACTTATTCATTAGCCGAGTTTGCAGGAAAAAAAGTATCAATTAATTTTTCTTGTAAAATGAAAGTTGAAAATCCAAGTGGTGCTGTTTTCGAAGCTGATAATGGTTATAAACTAAAGTGGCAGGTTAACAGCGATGGATATCCTGTAGTTGCTGAGCATGTATTCACCGCAGATGAAACAGACTGGGTTACTGTAGAAGGTGCAAAAGAAAATTTAACAATTGCCAATGGAAACGTATTATATCTGTCAACAAACAATGAAACAGATAAGGTAACAGTTTCCATTAAGGATGTTAAGTATACCGTTACCTACGGTCAGGCTGGAAACGAGCCAAAACCAAAAACCTATCCTACAGACATCTTCACAGTAGGCGAAGCAGGTTCCTGCGGCATTACTCTTCGTGATGCAAAAGAAGCATTTACAATCTTTACAGATGGCTCTGCAGCTTCAAACATCAAAACAGAAGCAGATGGTTCTGTAACCTGGATTGCTACAGCTGCTGGTGGTGGTGGTGGTGGAGTTGCTTTCTATGTTAAATCAGACAAAACAGAAATCAACATTGCTAACTATGAATCTATCGACATTGAACTGGTATACAGCCCTGTTACAGGTGCATGGAATCCAACTGCTTCAAAGCCTGGTTTCTGTATGAGAATTCTTCCTTGGGACTCAACAGGTATGTTCGGTGGATATGAAGATCTTGAATACTTTGATGCTCCAGAAGAATACGGAACTCTCACAAAAACAATTGCAATTCCTGCAACATTCAAGGATAAGATTGTTAAGAGTTCAGACTTCGATTCTATCTTAGGCTTTGCAATCAAATTCAATGATTACAACAAAGGACTCACAGACGGCGACCAGCTTAAGGTTCAGTTGAAGAGCGTTAAGTTTAATGCAAAAGCAAATGCTGCCGCTGATGAAGCTTTTGATGATGGACTTACAGCTGCACAGCGTGGTACTGTTCAGGAAATCAACTACCCTACAAGAGACTGGAGTATTGAAGATGAAACTGCCGTAACTGCAGCAGACAAATATAACAAGCATGGCTGGGTATATCTCCCTGCTGGTTATGATAAAGATGATACATCAACAAAGTATCCTGTATTCATCCTCCTTCATGGATTTGGTCAGAATGAAAACACCTGGGGTCTTTCAAACAAGGGCCGCGGTGGAAAGATTAAAGGCTACATGGACCGTGGAATGGCAAGCGGAAAAGTTGAAAAATTCATCCTTGTGTGTGTAACTGGTGTAGCAGATAAGACATGGGGACCAAATGGTTCTGGAAACAGTTTTACAGGTTACAACTACTTTGGTGGAGAACTTAGAAATGACCTTCTTCCATGGTTGAGAGCAAACTATAACATTAAAGACGGTCGCGATAATGTAGCAATGGCAGGACTCTCAATGGGTGGCGGACAGACCTTCAACATTGGTATTGGAGAATGTCTTGATCTCATCAGTAACTTTGCAGGCTTCTCTGGTGCTTTATTCAGTACTTCAGATGAATTCATTGCAAAGGTTGATGGAACAGCAGCTTTCAATGGCCTTAAGATTCACAATCTCTATATGATTTGTGGTGATGCTGATGATCGTGTATATGGAACATTCCCTGGCTATGTTGATGCTATGGCTTCATGGAGCCGTGTTGAAAACTTTGAATCTTATGTATTCCCAGGTGGAACACACGACTTCCCTGTATGGTACTACGGATTCAACGACTTTATCCAGATGGTATTCCAGGATGGAGTTCAGCTCTACTAAGAGTTTTAGATTGTCGGATCAAGTCCGACAATGACAGTAAAGAAAAGGCCTGTTGCATTTGCAACAGGCCTTTTGCTTATTTCAAGCAGCTTCTGTCCAGGCGGTCAAAGCCATCAGTCAGCTGTTTAGCAATTGCAACCAGCTTTTCAAGATCACCTTTACGTGCACCTTCAATGTTGAGCGGCATAACCGGGTCGTGAAGGCTCAAACGTAAAAGCATCCAGCCCTGAACACTTTCTCCCTTAAAGCTGATTCTAACACCTTCGAAAGATTCCGGCATTTCATATTCAGCTTCAATTGCACGACGCTTAAATTCTGCAAGCACACTCTGGCCATAAGTCTTAAAATCATCACCAGAAATCTTAAAGCGGTATTCGCCCTCTTCTACAAGTGGAGGAAGTTTTTCAATAAGGCTGTCGAGTTTCTTTCCCTGACTAGCGGCCTGAGCCAGAGCAATTACAAGTTTAACGGCAAGGAAGGCACCATCATCAAGGAAGTAGTTATCCTTCAAAGCACCGTGACCAGAAGTTTCCATAGCAAGCGGAGCAACAATTCCCTTTGCATTCAATTCCTTCTGCTTGTTAATTACGTTCTTGTAACCACGCATGTAGCAGAGATGCTTAAGACCAAGTACATCCTGCAGGAAGTATGTAAGACGATCAGAAGTAACACTGTCTGTAATAATTGTTGAACCCGGATATTCAGGAGCAAGAATTGCCGCAATCATAGCAATGATAGAGTCGCGGTTGATTTCACTTCCATCACTCAAAACTGCAGACATACGGTCAACATCAGTATCAAAAATCAAACCAAGGTCGGCCTTGTTGTTAAGCACAGCCGAGCGGATTGCTTCCATGGCCTGTTTATTTTCCGGGTTAGGAATATGGTTCGGGAACATGCCATCCGGCTCAAGGAACTGGCTGCCAGTTGTATCAGCTCCAAGCGGCTGAAGAATCTTGTCAACAAAAAATCCGCTCGCACCATTACCACTGTCAACAACGATATGAAGTCCGCTCAAAGGCTTGTCACCCTTTCCAAGAGAAGAAAGTCCATCAGCTATTTTATTTTTAAGATACTCAGCATAGATAGAAAGAAGATCCATCTTTTCAACATAAGCATTAACTGTAGCCGGATTCAGCATTCCAGCAAGATTCAGAATCTCAGTAATATCCTCATGCTCAAGACCACCATCAGCATCAAAAAATTTAATACCATTGCGGTTGAAGGGAAGGTGGCTGGCAGTAATCATTGCAGAACCATTGAAGTTAGTTTCCGGGAAAACAATAGACATAAACATTGCAGGAGTAGTCGCCATACCACAATCAACAACAGTAGCTCCAGCACTAATCATACCTTCCATAAGAGCATCAGCAAGCGCCGGCCCCGTAACACGCGAATCACGACCAACACCAATATGAAGCGCAGTCGAATCCACATCCAGCTTCTTCGCCAGCCAGCTCACATAAGCACAACCAATCTGCTTCGCAATCTGAGGAGTAAGATTTACATTCTCCCCCTCCACACCCTCTATAGCAACACCCCGGACATCACTTCCGTTCTGCAATTTCATTAAATCCATAAAATCCTCACAAAAAATCCAGCCAGCCCTTTCCGCCAGCCATCATAGTTTTTCTTAATTATATTGCTTATTGCCATTTTATTAAAGAAATAACCGTATATTTTAAATTTTTTTCAAAAAAAGTGTCAGAAATGGCATATTAATCCTACTTTATATGTGGAGGTTTCTATGAGATTTTTTAAAATCACCGGGCGGGAGGTTTAAATTATGGGCAAAAAAGATATCCGGTTATTACGCTTGTTTTGTATTTTGGAACAAATGAAAAGTGGACTAAGAACCAAACTCTATATGACTGCTTTGAGAATGTTCCAGAAAAGTTGATGCCGTTTGTAAGCAATTACAAGATTAATGTATTCAATATTGCATGGCTTAGTAAAAAGCAAATTAATATGTTTAAAAGTGATTTTAAATGTATTGTAGAGTTCTTAAGATCGCAACGATTAAAAAGACAATATACAGGTTCAAAAGAAAAGTTACATCACGCCAATGAAACCCTAAAATTGTTCACAGCATTAATGGGTGACGATTCTTTTGAAAAGGTGTACAATGAAAATAACTCATTCAAAGGAGGATTAAGTATGTGTAATGTTGTCGAAGATATTTTAAATAGAGGCCAGCAGCAGCAAGCTATTAATGCTACAATTAATCTTCTGAAAATGAACAAACTTTCTCCAGAAGAAATCGCACAGGCACAGGGACTCCCTCTCGAAAAGGTTCTTGAATTACAGAAAAGTATTACAGTAGAAGCCTAGTCTAGCATAATAATCTTTTAGACTATAACAAGCCAGGAGTGATTATTTAGCCGTGAATCTCCATGATTATTATATAAGATACGAAACTCTCCAGGAAGGCACACAAAACAAAGCAGTAGAAGCCGCTATAACGCTTATCAGATATTATAAAGAGGCCCCTGAAGTGGTCGCTCAAAAAATGAACGCCCCTCTGGAACTCGTCCTCGAAGCTTTAGCAAAAGCTTAAAATCATAACATCCCCAAAGATGAAAAAAACCGAGCCTGCCGTACGGCAGGCTCGGGACATTTTTGAGTTGATTTATTTAGCGCTTTTGAGCGGTTTCAACGCAAGTGGCTTGAGCAGATTTCTCTACTACGTAGGCTAGAACACCGTTCTTTGAACCGTTCCCATAACATATACCTGCAGCATCATCACTATCTGTCGTAACTTTTGCATATGACGATGTATACGAAATTGTTCCGCTTGCCAATCCACGATTTTGACCAATTGTTGAATAAGCAAGAGTTCCATTACTACTAGCTGTATTCTTCCAAACTGCTACACTTATTTCCTTATCTGTTATCATCTTAGTACCAAGAGATGCACCTGTATCATCTACCCCAATAGTAGGAACTACAGTACACTCCCAAACACCAGTATATGTATTACCTGAACCTACACCAGCAATATCACTTGAAGTCCATTCAGACTGAGCTTTTTCTGTTCCATCATCTTTCTTTGGAATACTTGCTAAATATGCATACCTAGGCTGTTCAGGTTCAGTAGAAGCATATCCAATATATGGAATCTGATTATTACCTACCTTTGCAACATCAATTGTAAGATTACTTCCAGCACTAGAGTCTACTGTTGCAACAATCGGTGTAGTATCATTATAACCATTCAAATATGCATATTTCAAGTTTTCACCATCATAAGCTGCAATGTGAATTTTGTCATCCGAGTCTACTACCAGCTGACAGTATTCTCCCGCACCTTCCATGATTGTAGAACTATGCCATGTAACTGTATTCTGTGACTTACACAAACCTTTAGCAACCTTAAGTTCACCATTATTATAACTATACTCTCCATATGCAAATTTAAGGTTAGAACCATCATACCAGGTAACAACCACTACAGGATTTGGAGTATTCTGAGTAACCCCCACACTTACATATGAACCAGCAGTTCCTAATGTATTTTCAGTATCAGCAGTTCTGGCAAGAACAAGTAAATATTGTAAATCTTCAGAATACCTATGGTTTGCTCCATTTTTACCATCACCTCTGTCTACAAACTGTCCATAATTGTTAGTTCCACCTTTTATTGTACCAGTTTTCAATCTTATTTCATCATTTCCCAAATCATAATATGCAAGGAACACATCAGTATAAGAAACATTATTATAAGTGTGTTCTCTAGTTGCAAGACTCTGACTTTGAAATCTGTTTTTCTTTCTAAAGTCAAATCCATCTCCATTACTGACTCTTTGTCCAATACTTTCCATTCTTCTATGATTTGAGGTTCCCTTATTTGAACCTTGAAGTGCACCAACCCACCCCCATCTACTTGTCATTAAACTATCAATATCAGCAGCACCACCAGAACTGATATCACCACCAACAGAAACCGCATATGATTGTCCCTTTACATCATATGCCAAAGCATTATATCTCATGTAATCATATGTCCTATTCCATTGCTGATATGAATTATCAGCTTTTGGCATAGCAAATCTTGTATTACCATTAGTGAAAGCAAATCCCAGCATTCCATTATTTGGATTTATCTTCATTTCCAGGTAATCAATGTTACCATTATTATATGCCTTCGCTGCTTCTCTGTTGAATTCCCAGATATCAATGTAAACATCATCAGTAAGACGGTTGTTGTTA
>CAMJNC010000057.1 GCA_946407195.1 uncultured Treponema sp.
CTAAGCCGCTGAAGATTTCGCATGGAAGCACACCGTCTGTTTCGCCGTTCAAAATATGAACACGGGTTACGCCAGCCTTACAGGCCTCCTGTGCCGCTTTAAGAAGATTTTTAATATCAGTTTCTGCACCAGCATTTTTTTCGAGGAACTTATCTACTTCCTGTAAATCCATTGCCGGAATATTTCCTGTTTCTGAAAGTGCAAAGCCTTCTGGAATAATGTACTTTCCAGCGGCAATTTCTTCCTTGAACATCATAAAGAAAAGCTTGTCTGCCTTAAGGTTCATTGCAACCTGTTTAGCAAGCAGCATGGAAGAAATGTTATAAGGGTGACCTGCAGCGTTCCAGCCGATGCAAGGGAAGATTGGAATAAAACCGTCATTCAAAACTGTACGGATTGCTTCTGTTTCGAGCTTGTCTATTTCGCCGGCTGTTCCAAAATCAAAGCCACCAAGCACACCCTTTCCGCGGGCACGTACCCAGTTACCAATTACCGCTGTAATATTGTTTGCAGCAAGGCTTGTCATTACTGTATTTGAAACATCAAAGGCAGCCATTTTAATCAGCGGCATTGCATCTGCAGTAGTAACACGGAAGTTTTCGTGATAGCTCCATTTGATTTTTGCATTATTGAGCACTTCGTCAATTCGGCGGCGGGCTCCAGGAATAAGTACTACCTTGAGTCCAGCCTGATGTAAAAGCGCAATATCCCTGATATGCGAAGAAAAAATCGGAGAGCTTATTGTCTTATCGTCGAGATAAATTACTAAAAGTGCGTTCTTAAATTTCTGAAGATAGCGAATTACGTCGCGTACGTTTTCTGCCTTTTTTGAAGTTGTCATAGCCTTATTATAACCTATTTTCTATTGTTTTTGGAATAAATACAGCCGCAATAATCCTGCCGGTACATTCCATATTCTTCGCTGATTTCAAGGCTTCTCTTAAAGCCGCCTTTCTTTTTAAAGTCCGAAGGAAGCCAGCGAGGGCCTTTTACATTTCCATTAGCCTCTGCCTGCTGCTGCAGCTGTTCGCCAATTACATTCAGCTTTTCTGCATCCTTAAACGGGCTTATAGAAAGTGTGGTACAAAAATAATCAAACTGATTTGCCGCCGCATATTCATAAGCGCGGCGCAAACGGAACTCGTAGCAGCGGCGGCAGCGTTCGCCTTTTTCGGGCTCTGCAGCGAGCTTGGAATTCTCTCGTGTTCCAGTTGCCTTATAAAAATCCTCCGGCTCATAGTCTGTTTCCACTACCTTCACCTTACCTTCCAGCGCAGGCGGAAAAACCTCGTACAATTTACGCAACTCCGCAAAGCGGCGCTCGTATTCTGCAGGCGGGTAAATATTCGGATTATAATAAAACACAGTTATATCAAAAAACTTAAAGAGATATTCCAACACGTAAGAAGAACATGGTCCGCAGCAGGCATGCAGTAAAAGAGTTGGCTTTTTATTTTTATACTCCGAACTAACGTTAGTTAGTATTTCTTCAAGCTTTTTCTGATAATTCATTTTATTTAAGCATTTCATCAGCAAGCTTTTCGAGTTCTGCTTCGTTTTCTTCTGTCAGTGAGATTTTAATTGTTACCTTGTTTTCTGCAAAAGTAATATCCTTGCTTCCTTCAAACATGGAAACAATGCCTTTTGCGGCAGAAGGCATCCACGAGCCGTTTTCAATCAGACCAATTTTTCTGTTTTGATAATTGCGCTCTGTAAGGTGCTCAATAAACTCGCGCATTTTTGGGAATACGCCGCCGCAATAAGTCGTCGTTGCCAGAATCATTTTTCCGTAGCGGAAGGCATCTTCAACACACTCGTAAATATCTTCACGAGCGAGGTCGTTCAAGGCTACCTTAGGACAACCCTTTGCACGAAGGAGCTCTGCAATTTTTTCTGCAGCCTTTTTAGTTGTACCGTAAACTGAAGTATAATTTACAACAATTCCTTCGCTCTCAACCCCGTAGCTCGACCAGGTATTATAAGTGTCGAGATAATATTTTATGTTGTCATTAAGAACCGGACCGTGCAGTGAGCAGATTGTTTTAATCTCAAGAGCTTCTGCCTTTTTCAAAACTGCCTGAACCTGCGGACCAAATTTTCCTACAATTCCAAAATAGTAACGGCGTGCCTCACAAGCCCAGCCTTCAGGATCATCATAATCATTTGCTCCAAACTTACCAAAAGCATCTGCAGCAAAAAGAACCTTTTCCTTAATGTCATAGGTCATAATTACTTCGGGCCAGTGAACATTTGGCGCAGAAATAAATTTAAGGGTATGTGCACCAGCAGACGCACCAAGCTCAAGCTCTGTACCCTCACCTGCAATAATCTGTCGGTCTGCAAAATCTGTACCGAACATACTCTTCATCATATTAAAAGACATTTTTGAAGCAACAAGCTTTGCTTCCGGATATTTATCTGTAAAGGCTTTTATATTTGCAGAATGGTCCATTTCCATGTGCTGAACAACAAGATAATCTGGCTTACGTCCACCTGCTGCTTCGAGCACAGCTTCAATATTCGAGAGCCACTCTTTTCCAAAGTGAGCATCCACCGAATCCATTACTGCAATTTTGTCATCTAAAATTACATAGGAATTATAGGCCATTCCATTTGGAACCTCGAACTGACCTTCGAATAAATCTATTTCATGGTCGTCTACACCAACGTATTTAATTGAATCTGCAATTGTCATTTTCTGCCTCGTTCTGTTTCTATAGTTTTATTGATTATAGCATAAGAAACAGAAAAGGCTAGATAAATTGCTTATTTCTGGCGGCCGTAGAAAAAGGAGCTGATGTAGGCTGTTGTGAGACCGATGAAGATTGAAAGACCAATCAGGTGCACCGGCTTAAACGAGCTGAGGGCAAGAGCGCCAAAGGAGATGATTGTTGTTACAAAGCTGACCATTGTAGCGAAAGGCTCGAGTATTTTGAGTTCTGCGGTAGTTTTCTTTTCGTTTTCCATCATGTAGATGATGTAGTCCAGTCCAAGACCAAATACGAGAATCAATCCTGTTACCGAGAAGAATTCCATATCAATTTTTGCAATGGCAAAAACAGCAAGCACAACAAGAATAATAAGCAGCGGAACAGAAATGATTTTAAATGCCTGCTTCCACGAATAAAAGAAACGCAGCATTATAAACATAAGAATATATGCCACAATAAAGAACTTAAAAATCATTTTTGTAAGGCTGTCCAGGTCTGCACTTATATCCTGCGACTTACTGATAAAATATACATTCTCATTGCTGTCTGCTAACGAACGGTAGTCTGTATAATCTGTTACCTTTGTTGGAAGCAGTACAGAAAAATATTTTCCGCCAACCTTTCCAAGCCAGGCAGAAGAAACTGCTGTCTCTATAAACTCCGGAACATTACCATTTTCAAAAGAAACGTAACTGTTTTTTGTTATTTCGTAATCGTTCATCAAAGCCATTATGGCATCGAAATTTTCTACATCATCAAAGCCAAGTTCCTGCAGCTGATTTGCTGCTGACTTCATAAGCTTTTTATACGCCTCGCGGGATTTTTTCTGTATCTCTTTAGAAGGCACAAAGCTCGAAGTACTCACATAACCTACTTCTCCGCCTGTCATTTCTTCAAACTGGCGGCGAAGCTTTTCTTCATTTTCAAGAGTCTCGTCTTCTGTTGCTCCGCTCACAATGTACCAGCCACCAGGGGTATATTTAATAACCTGTGAGGCGGTGATTTCATCCTGAAGCAGGCGGCCCTTCATGTCGTAAAGTGTAAGAAGGTTATTTTTTACGCGGACATTTTTGTGGAACACTGTAATTGAAATTATTGAAAAGGCAAACAGTGCAATAATAACTGCCCTGCCAACCCATTTTTGTTCCAGCTTTGAAATCAGCTTTGTAAAGCCTGTTGTAAAACGTACGTTTCCTCTTTTTTCGGGCAGGCTGATATACGGATAAATTGCAACGGTTGTAAGGAAGGAACTTATGAGTCCTGTAAGGCAGAAGAACGACATCTGCTTAAGAATTGTAAACGGTGCCAGTAACAGAATTGCAAAACAGATTCCTGTTGAAATGATTGCCATAAGCAGGCCGGAAAAAATATGATTACGGATTTCTATGCTGCTCTTAAGCTCTTTGTTTGCGGCCCAGTGTGTAAAAAAGTGAAGGCTGTAATCTATGCATGAACCAATCAGCGAGGTTCCATACACAAGGGTAATTACGTGCATCTTATGGAATACGGCTATTGTCGAAAGTACAGCAACTCCAAGTGAAACTAAAATTGAGCCGACTGAATAAATGAGCGGCCACACTGAGCGGAAAATAAAAATTAAGAGAATTATTACTGCAAGCATGGAAAGCGTTGCAATAAATGAGATCTCGCGGCTCGCAGAATTCGAGCTTTCGTGACTATGGAAAGGGGTTCCTGAGTATACAAAGGTGGTATCAGGAAAATCAGCGCAGGCCTTATAAATTTCTGTAATCGCATTATTCTTCGAGGCAAGCTTAGAACCTTTGCGGCTGAGCACTCCCCGTATCATAACATACCATTTGTCTTCAAACTTAGAAGCAAGAACGCCGTCCTTTACACTCATTGCAGTTCCGGCATTTTGAACAGAGGCCAGATAATTCTGCAGATGGTGCTCTGTGAGTAAAAACGGGTCTGTGTCTATATTATCCAGAGGCAGCATTGTAAAACCGCTGTACGCTTTTGAAAGAGCCTCGAGTGCAAAGTCCTGCCCACCTTCGTCGCTGGAAAGAATTCTGTCTGCAGTTTTTTCATCAATCAGATAAGAGCGGTATTTGTACAGAAAATCTGTTATTTCGCCCATTGCACTTACATCGTTATAAAGCGAAATTACATCAAAATTACTGCTGTCTTTTAGCTTTCCATAAACAGCTTCTGCAACTTGCTTAGCCTCTGTAAAATCTTCATCTGCTACAAGCACAAAAACATTCTGCGAGGTTACCGCCATCATTTTGTCATCTGCTTTTTTTACAGAAGCCATGGAAATGCTTTTTGGCACAAGATTAAAAAGGTCTGAATCTATTCCGGTTTCGCTGTGAAAAATTATTAATGATAAAATGAAAATAAAAAGAACTGCAGCGTGATAAATTATCCAGGTGGTAAGAAGCTTTTGCTGTGGAAGCTTCTGTAAAGAATCAGTCAAAGATAAAGTTCTGTTTTTCATCTGCGGAAAGTTCCTTCGGATATTTCTGATTTATAAACTCATAGCATATTGAGTTTCCGGAAGTCTCTGCCATAACAAGCTTTGTCATTGCAGTCTGGGGTTCTGTAACACCGGAAAGCTCAAGGGTTTTCATAACTGATGCAATTGTTGAATCTTTTGGTGTGAGGGTAAGTGTCCACTCTCCACCGTTCTGTGCTGCAAATTCACAGTTGAAGTTTTTTCTGAGGGCTGCAACGTCACCAGAAAAAACAGAGCTTAAGGTTTCGGAAATATTTTCAAATATCTGATTGTCTGCACCATTCATTACCGATTTATTTCCGTTTGCAGAAATCTGAATCATTGCTGTCTTTGTGAGAATCAGCGAAGAAGGAACCGGCTTTTCTGTACGCCACAAAATTCCTTCCTGGCAGATAATATATTTTCCTGTAGACTTTAACTTACGACCGTTAGTCTGCAAGGTTTTTGTCTGAATAAAATCGCCTGTTGTATTTGAATGTGCAGCAAGAGAAGAACACACTGCTTCGAGAGTTATGGAATCAGCCTGAGCAAAAAGTGAAGAGGCAAATAATAAAAGCATGATGTAAGAAAATATTTTTTTCATCTTTACTCCCAGAAATCAAAAAAGTTATACCACTGATATGGGTACAAAATACAGAATTTTTCCAGTTTGGAAATATATTCTCCGCAGCAGAGAATTATATGATTTTCGCGCTCACTGCGTGTGCAGTCAAAATTAATATGGCACTTTTCTATATAAACATTATGCTTTGGATTGAAAACCGAAAGCTTACTTCTAAGCCCGAACATAAAGTAAACCGGAACCTTCATAAGGAACGGCATGAGGAAAACTCCATAAGGGAAGGCTGCCTCTTTACCAAGAAAGTTTAACTTAATTGTTTTTTCACGTTCATTTGCAGAAGTTCTGTCTCCGGCAATTACAACAAGAGCTCCGGCTTCTACTGCATCCATCAGCGTAACCATAGTATCCGGACCTATTTCTGTTGAGTTAATAACATTGAACGAAAATTTTGGATTTACGGTTTTTAAGGTATCTGTAAAATTGTTGTTTACCTTCATGTCCATTACAACATAAACCGGAACCTCGCGGCCAACAAGCTGTTCGTTGTAATCTGCAAGACTTCGAAGAAGCTCCATATTTCCAAGATGTGAGGTAATTAAAAGAGAGCCCTTTCCTGCTCTTAGCTGATTCAGAATATCTTCAATATCATCATTCTGATATTGGATTCTGTCAAACTTAATTTTACCAAGCCAGCCTTCCATTTTTTCAACAATACAAAGAGAAAAAGAAAGCATCTGTCTGTAAGAACTGATGTGTGGTGGAATTTTGCGTCCTGTAAATTCACGCAGCTGTCGCTGATACTGAACTGCTGCATCGCGGGCACTTTTTACAAAAACGAAATAAAAGAAGGTTACCGGATATATCAGCAGGCGAACCATAAAACCAGGAGACAGCTTAAGAAGAAGCAGCAGAAATTTAAGAGGTTTATTTGTTTTTATTACTTCTTTCTTATCTGCCCAGTGTTCGTGCTCTTCGCTCATTTATTTTTTCTCACTCCGTTTTTTTATTTTTCTGAAAAGCAGAACAGGAAAACGAAAAATCAATTCAAAACATAATCGAGTATAAACCCATGAAACTCTTATTGAATCTGTAAAATAATTGTAATTTGAAATGCCATCTGCCGGGTAGTAAACCTTTACCGGCTCCGATATTATACGAACTCCCTGCCAGAACTGTCGCACAAGAACTTCAATATCAAAGCCCATGCGGCTGTCTATGTAAGGTGTACGGCGAAGCATTTTTATATAAGCCTCTACCGGATAGATTCTAAAGCCAATCATTGCATCTTTAATATCGCGCGAAAGGGTAACAATATGAATCCAGCCGTTTGCAAACTTGCGGCCGTTTACGCGTGATTTAGGTGCATCTGCATCATACTCAGGATATCCGCAGATTATTGCATCCGGATTTTCCTGAGAAACCTTAAAGAAATGTTCTGCCTTTCCTGCGTCGTGCTGCCCGTCGGAATCGAGCTGAAGAATATGGGTAAGACCCATTTCGTGAGCCTTGCGAACTCCCGCTACCATAGCACGGCCCTTGCCGCCATTTTTCTTTCGCGTTACTAAAGTTATAAGTGGATATTTTTCTGCAACTTCAGTTATAAGGGCACGGTTCTTTTCATCGTTTCCATCATCTACAACAATGATTGGAAAGTTGAAAGACAGAAGGCTTTTTACAACAGCCTCAAGAGTAGAACCGTGTCTGTATACTGGAATTACAAATCCATATTTCATGTATTATTTGCCTTAAGCAGAAGCTTCCTCGAGAACAGCAAAAGAGCCGGAAGAATAAACCTTTCCTTCTACATTTGCATCTGCCATATTAAAGGTAACTGAACCCTTTTCTTTTTTATAGGTAAGTTCAAGATGAATCTTTGTATCCGGTTTAATTGGTGCCGAAAATTTTATTCTTTTGATATTTGGAACATAACGCTGGGTTCCAAAATATTTTCTTGAAAAGCGTGTAATTACTTCAAACTGAGCAACTGCCGGAAGCAGCTTATACTGTGGAAAATGCCCGTCGAAAAAATCGCTGCTTGCAGGAATAACAAATTCCAGAACGACTGCATTTTCTTCGCGGCTTACTACAACTTCATCTCTAATATCATGATCGTTAAAGTTCATTATTTCTCCTCAAACAATGCCATAATTTCTAATTTATGCTTTTTACCCTGAACATCTACAGGGAGCTTTTCCATAAACCGCCACTTCTTTGGAATAACAACATTCTCAAAATACTTCATAAGGAAGTCGTGGAACCAGCGGTTTATCATATACTTTTCTGTGTCTTTAAACTGCTCGCGGCCCTTTTCGTTCAGAACAAGAGCTGCCGCAAGATACTGGCGTACATCGTTACTGAGGGCAACTACCTTTACATCTGCTACAAGCCCTGTTTCAATAAGGCGGTTTTCTACCTCTGTCATGGAAATACGTTTTTCCTCAATTTTTACAATTGAGTCTGAACGGCCCTTAAGTAAAAAGCGTCCGTCTTCGAAAATTTCTGCAAGGTCTGCTGTTGCAAAGCCCTCCGGATTTTTTATATACGGAGAAATGATTCGGATACAGCCATCATCTCCAAGCCAGATTTTTGCATTATCAAATGGTGTCCATACAAGCTGATCTTTATTCTGCTGTCTGTAAGCAATTCCCGAAGTCTCTGTTGAGCCGTAAACTTCGAGCGGACAAAAGCCGAATACCTTTTCTGTCTGAACGGCAAGCTCAGGCGTTACAGCGCCACCACTTGTAAAAATCCAGACATTTTTCATTGCAAGGCTATCTTCTACTTCAACAGTTCGCTTTAAGAAGGCTGGAGTTGCAATAAGAATATAACTAACGTCCGTTAGTTTTTCAAACTCTTCAGGGAACTCAACTCTGTTTCTGCGGAACGGACAGCCTAAGGTAAACGGCAGAGAAATGCCGAACAAAAAGCCGTAAATATGATGCTGACTAACTGTAGTAATCAGCTTGCGTTCTGTAAATTCGCGGCCCCACTTTGAAATAATAAACGCATTGTCCTCTTCAAATTCCTTCATGCGCTGTGGAACTGCCTTTGGCTTTCCTGTGCTGCCCGAAGTAAAAAGGAATATTCTTGTTGTTTCTCCATCAATTGCAGGTGTTGTTCTATACTCCTGTTCTGACGGTATTTCGGACTCATCAATTACCTTTTTGATAGAAACCGCGCCGGAAAGTCCGGGTGCATCAGGCTCGGAAATAATCTGGTCTGTAAGAAAAGACATTCCAGGCTTTCTTACATCGGCCATAAAATTAGAAGTTATATTTTGTGTAAGGTATGCTGCCTTCTGACACTGTAAAAGTGCCACAAAGGTACAAAGAAAATACCAGTAATCTTCACAGTGAAGGATAAACTCATCTGCTCCATCAGCCTCAATAAAGCGGCGCATTTTTGCAGTATCAGTTAAGAAATCTTTCCAGGTTTTATAGTTTCCACCTGTCCATGTGTCTTCATAACACATTACATAATCATCTTTGCGGGAATCTGCATTAAATTTTGTTATTGGGTACGCTTTTATCATTTTTGCATCTACCAGTTTTCTGATTATAAATTCTACAAGGAACAAAGTTCCCATCAGCGCATAAGAAATACCGCCATTGTATACCGCCCAGACTCTACGAGCCTGCTCCTGATCAAGGCCAAACAGCTTGTCGGCAAAGGTTGTAAGTGTGGCCGCAGTTCCATTAAGAATAAAAAAACAGCACCATACAATCGTTACCTTTTTACAGTATAACCTAACTTGATTTTCATAGGAAGAGCCGGCAATTGATTTGTCTGCGAGGGTAGCAAAACGGAAAATAATATTCGGCTTAAGAAAAAGAGTGCTTCCGAATACTATAAGGAGCATGATATTTATTACAACTGAATACAATCGTAAAAAAAACTCTTTTCCTGTAAAAAAACAAAAAAGACCAGCGGCTAAAAAAAGCACAGAGCTTAGAAGCGGTTTCCAGTCTAAAGCGCTTTTTTTATTACTGGTCTTTTTGCTTCCTGTAGCGCTTAAAAAGAAAGTGGCTGCCAGTGCAATAATGCACAAGGAAAGAATCTTTGTTTCTACTTTGAATACTACAAGTAATGTAAAAACAAGGATTGGATAAACAGCCGCTATTACATAAAAAAGCGCCTTAAGGAATTGTTTCATTCGTCTTTAGTCACCTTATGCCATATAAGGAACAAGAGCGTCTACAACATCCTGAACAGTCTTTACTGTCTTAAAAATAGATGGGTCAACATTTCCCTTATCAGCAGGCATAAATTCCTTCATCTTAACGATAAGGTCGATTGAGTCGATTGAATCCAAATCCAAATCATCTCCAAGAAGAGCATCAGGAGTTACATCTCCCTCATCAAGTTCAAATTCTGAAACAAGGATTCCCTTAAGTTTTTCGAAAATTTCGTCTTTTGACATAACAAAACCTCGTATAAAAGTATTATGCTCTCTGTGCCGTAATGTATTCGGCTAGAGCGTTTACAGAAGCAAAATGCTTCTTATTTTCTCCACTTTCTGCAGAAAACTTTACTCCGAATTTTTTCTTCAATGCTACGCCAAGTTCCAGCGCATCGATAGAATCAAGACCGAGACCGTCTCCAAAAAGCGGTTCTGAATCCACGATATTCTCCGGCTTAATGTCTTCAAGCTGGAGGGATGAAATAATTACTTCCTTTATTTCATTTTTCAACTGATCCATTTGTCGTTCCTTACTATAACAGTTTAACTGGTAAAAACTTACACCATTTTATTGAATAATTTTAATAAAGGCAATAGAAGCCTTTTTATTTATCTGAAATCCTTTGAAAACCTTACCATATATTACGTTAATTTACACTAAAATTACACCTTCTTGAAAAAAGCACTAATATATTATAATTTTAACCTATGGCTAAAGCTTTTTTTGACATTAATAAGTATAAGAATGATGAACTTCGTGCTGTAGATGCAAAGTTTGAAGCACAGAAAATTGCTTTTGCACCTCTGGCTTTTCAGGCTATTAAAACAATGCTTAATCTTGGCATTATGAAGGCTATAGAAGAAGCTGGTGACGAAGGTATTACGCGCGCCGCACTCGCTGCTAAAACAGGTATTTCTGAATATGGCGTTGGCGTACTTTGCGAAATGGCACTTGGAATGAATGTCATAAAGCTTACAGAAGATTCTGTTTCTGACCCTAAGTCTGAAAAATACTGTCTTGGCAAAATCGGCTGGATGCTTCTTGAAGATGATCTTACCCGCGTAAACTTCTGGTTCACAAACGACATTTGTTACGAGGGTGCGTGGGACCTTGAAGCTTCCATCAAAAACGGAAAGCCGGAAGGCCTTAAGGTATTCGGTGACAAATGGGTTACTGTTTACGAAGCTCTCTCTACCCTGCCGGATCAGCCAAAAAAATCATGGTTTGAATTTGACCATTTTTATTCTGATATTGCGTTCCCTGAGGCACTTCCAATTGTATTTGCTAAAAAGCCTAAGCATATTCTGGACATTGGCGGAAACACCGGTAAATGGTCTCTTACCTGCTGTCGTTATAATCCGGATGTAAAAATGACAATCTGTGATTTACCGGGTCAAGCTAATGTGGCAAAAAAGAACGCTGCAGAGGCTGGTTTTGCAGACCGCGTTGACTTTAGCATGGGTAATGTTCTTGAAGAGTCAACAAAGCTTCCTGCAAATCCTGATGCTGTATGGATGAGCCAGTTTTTGGACTGCTTCAGCCTGAACCAGATAACTAAGATTTTAAAGAAGGTTCACGAGGCTGCTAACGAAAATACAAACGTTTGGGTACTCGAACCTCTCTGGGATAAACAGAAGTTTGAGGCAAGCTCTTATTCGCTTATGGGAACCTCGCTTTACTTTACCTGTATTGCAAACGGAAACAGCAAGATGTACCGCTATCAGGAGCTGGTAGACGCAATTGAAGAAGCAGGCTTTAAGCTGGACTGTGCACATCACAATTTAGGTAGCAATGCTTACTCACTTTTGTGTTTTAAAAAGATATAAGATATGAAGGAAATATACATTTCGGGCATCAGTAAGTGGGCACCTGGCCTTGCAGACGATGAAAATCTCTGGAATAGCTGGCTTTCTGGTGATGCTTCGATTGAACAGACAAAGGAGTCTCCAAAGCTGGAATATACCGACCCGCTTTTTCGCCGCCGGTTAAGCCAGATTACAAAGATGACTGTTCATGTAATTCATAAACTTCTTGAAACAACTAATATTTCTAAAGAAACAAAGCTTGTTTTTATTTCGCTGCGTGGTGAAATTGAACGCGAGTTTACAATAAATAAAGGAATAATTGAGGATGGAATGATTCTGCCGGCAGGCTTTTCACTTTCTGTTTTCAATACTCCGGTTTCTTCGGCCACTCTTGCATTTGGCTTAAAAGGCGGATATTCTGTTCTATATCCTTCTGAAAATGATTTCAAGCAGGCTTTTGAAGCCGCTGTTGCTCCGGTACTTGCCGGTACTGAAAAAGAAATCATTGTTATTTATGCAGATGAGCTTGTTCCGGAGGTTTATGGAGACAAACGTCCTGCGGAAAATATTCCGCTGGCCTATTCCTTTGTTGTAAGCTCTCAAAAGAAGGATAACAGTATAGCTGTTGAGGATTTTTCGAATGTTGGAAAATCGCCGGTTGAATTTCTGCGGTTTTTATTGAAATAGGTTTTTCAGGTAGGAAACATGAGCAAACAGGAAGTGAGTTACAAAAGCAAACAGCCTAAAATCAAAAATATATTTTTCTATATCTACGGTTGTGTTTCTAAAATTCTTGCAATTATTTGGTTCGGGCTTGGAGCAGTTTTTCTTGCTATTTTTGTATTCCCGTTTATAAGACTTTTTACTCTTGGACATAAGGATTTTGGAATTATTGCCAGAGCATATGTTTCGCATACCTTCAGAGTTTTTCTTGGAAATCTTCATTTATGCAGGGTTTCTCTTCTCAAGGTAGAAGACAAGCAGGCATTCCGCGAGATTCGCAGTAAAGTCATTATTGCTAACCACCCTTCGCTTCTTGATTTTGTTTACATCATGTCGCTTGTTCCTAATTCAACCTGTATTGTCCGCGGTGGACTTACCCATACTCCACTCCGCGGCGTAATTAAACAGGCCTATATTACAAATACAACTGATTTTGATGATGTTCTTGTTGAATGCAAAAAGCTCACAGACAAGGGCTGTAATGTAATTATTTTCCCGGAAGGAACCCGGTCTCCTCGTATTGGACGTAATAACTATAAAAAAGGTGCTGCCCGCATTGCTCTTTACTGCGGCTGCGATGTTCAGCCAATGTTTATTGGCGGAAGCGATAAATATGGTCTTGGTAAGCATGATCCTTTGTGGTCTTATAACCATGTAGAGCAGTATGTTTACGACATTAAAATACTGCCTGAAATTCCTATTGCACAGTTTAAAGAGCTTTCTGAACCTATTGCAGCAAAACATCTTACCGAAGAAATGGAAAAGGTTATTCGTACAGCCGGCGATGAGTATGCAAAAACTTATACCGGACATACATTGAATAATTATTAAAAAAAAAGAACACTTTTAGCCTCCTCGTGTGTTAAACTTAATGACAGGAATAATTTGTACAATGAAAACTTTGTCGATGGATGATTTTGATAATCTATACCGCCAGTACGGTCCTATGGTACTTAGACGCTGCCGCTTCATTTTAAAAAATGAAGAAAAAGCGCTTGATGCCATGCAGGATGTATTTGTTCGCCTTATAGAAAGAAAGGAAAGAATCAATAATGTGTGCTCAAGCCTTCTTTATACTATGGCAACAAATATCTGCCTTAATAAAATCAGGTCAGATAAGCTGCGAAGCGGACCGGAATTTGATGTAATTGCAGAGATTATTGAAGATAGCGCAAGTGCAGAAGGAACAGAAAAGATTGAAACTTCTATTCTTCTGGACTGTATATTTTCAGAGAGAGACAGCAAGGACAGACAGATTGCAATTTTACATTATGTAGACGGTTACACTCTTGAAGAAACATCCGCCAAAATGAAAATGTCAGTTTCCGGAATAAGAAAGCGTCTGGAAAAACTTAAAGAATATGCAGGAGGAAGGTATGGCAATTCCAACTAGAATTTTAGAGGAAATAAA
>CAMJNC010000058.1 GCA_946407195.1 uncultured Treponema sp.
GATTTTGACCATTATATCCTCCATGGCACTGTTTCCAGTACCAAATTTTTACTATATTCTGACACAAAGGGCATAAAAATGCCTATTGTGTATATTAGGACAGTATTCTATATGATTTTTCAGTTTTATTCAAGACTAATAAGCCACACGTATTCGATTTTGCTAACACAAAATTGAATACGTGCGGTATCTTTTAATTTGTGAACCTTGATAAGAAAGTTCTGGTACGATCCATTTTCGGATTATTAATTACCTCTTCAGGAGCGCCCTCTTCCACAATTACTCCGCCATCCATAAAAATTATATGGCTGGAAATATCGCGTGCAAAGGCCATCTCATGAGTAACAACAACCATTGTCATTTTTTCTGCCGCAAGTTCTTTAATTACCGCAAGAATTTCACCAGTAAGCTCAGGGTCAAGTGCAGATGTAGGTTCATCAAAAAGAAGAACTTCAGGTTTAAGAGCCAGAGCACGGGCTATAGAAACACGCTGCTGCTGACCGCCGGAAAGCTCACATGGGTAAGCGTTTGCCTTTGCTTCGAGCCCCATTCGTTTCAAGAGCTCCATAGCAGTTGCTTCTGCTTCCTGTTTAGATTTTTTAAGCACCCTGATTTGAGCTGCAGTAACGTTTTTCAAAACTGAATAATGCGGAAAAAGGTTAAAGTTCTGGAATACAAGTCCGCTTTTTAAGATAATTTCATGGCGGGCTTTTTTATCTGCATAAACTCCATTTTCAACAAGAGTCTTGCCGCTGATTTTTATAGTTCCATCAGTTACAGTTTCAAGCTGCGAAATACAGCGAAGCATAGTAGACTTTCCAGATCCACTTGGACCGATAATGCTCAAAACCTCACCCTTCTCTACAGAAAAGGAAATACCCTTTAAGATTTCAAGATTATCGCGGAAAGTCTTTCTGATATTTTCAACACGGATTATTTCTTCCATTTTCAGCCTCAATTATAATATGCAAGCTTCTTTTCAAGCCGCTGGAACGCAATAGAAACAATCCAGTTCATTACAAAATAAAATACACCGGCAATAAAAAGCGGAACAAAGGAGAACAAGGCGCCCTGTCTTTCCTTTGCAACCATCAAAAGCTCACTTACACCAATTACAGAAACAAGAGCTGTATCCTTAACAAGAGTGATTACTTCATTACCCATTGCCGGAACAATCCGCTTAATTACCTGTGGCAGAACAATTCTAAAGAAGGTTTGTGAACCGGTATAACCAAGTACCTTTGCAGCTTCATACTGCCCCTTAGGAATAGATTCAATTCCACCACGGTAGATTTCTGCAAAATAAGCCGCATAATTTATACTGAGTGCTACAATTGCCGCAACAAAACGGTTCCATCTGAACGAAACATCATAGCCCTGCATAATCAGCCAGCGTACAAAAAGCCCCGGCCCAAAATAAACTACCAGAAGCTGCAGCATAAGAGGAGTTCCACGGATTATCAAAAGAAAAACATTGGTTACTCCGGAAAGGATTTTATGCTTAGACATTCTTCCCATGGCAATCGGGAGTGCAAGAGGAATTGAAAATAAAATTGTCAGAAAAAAAACTTCAAGCGATGTGACTGAACCATTCAACATCGCCTGAAGCATTTTGATATATTTATCAGGCATCTAACTAGTTAATTGTAGAAATATCGCGACCAAACCATTTCTGGCTGATTGCAGTAACAGTACCATCTGCCTTCATCTCTTTGAGAACTGCCCATACAGCGTCGCGGAGTTCTGGTTCAGACTTTCTAAAGCCGATTCCATAACCTTCGTTAGCAAGAGATTCATCAATTACCTTAAATGGCTTTTTTGTCTGTGCTATTGAATAATTTGCAACAACACTGTCCATTACGACACCGTCTACACCACCAATGTCGAGGTCATTAAGAGCTGTAATGTTATCCTTAAACATAATCAATTTAGAAATTGAAGCTGCAAAATCTGCATTATCATCAACTGCTTCCTGAGCACTTGAACCGCTCTGAATACCAACTATTTTTCCCTTCATATCTGCAAGAGAATTAATTCCGCTGTCAGCACGAACAACAAGCACCTGATCATTGTTCAAATATGCTTCTGTGAAAGAAAGTGCATTCTTGCGTTCTTCTGTAATTGTAAAGCCGTTCCAGATACAGTCAATTTTTCCTGTCTCAAGCTCCATTTCCTTTGCATCCCAGTCAATTGGCTGAGCACGAAAATCTACACCAAGGCGCTTTGCAACTTCCTTTGCAAGGTCAATATCGTAACCAACGATTTCGTTATCATCACTTCTAAAACCAAGTGGTGGGAAAGAGTCATCAAGACCAAGAACAAATACTCCACGGTTCTTGAGTGCAGCAACTGCATCTCCTTCAGCCTTTTTTCCTGATTTTTTGCAGCCTGCAAGAGCAAAAACTGCAGCTGCCATAAGAACAGCACAAATAATTTTCTTCATAATATTCTCCTATATAAAATCACCAATCGGATCTTCTTCCGACGATGTATTTTCCTTAACAAAGGCAGAAAGCTTTTCTATCTGCTTCTGCACTTCTGACGGAGCAGGTCCGCCAATTGTTTTTCTGATTTCTACACATTTTGCAGGTGTAATTAAATCAAAAATATCCTTTTCAAAGAGAGAACTTGCAGCTTCATACTCGCTGAAATCAAGCTCTTCAAGACGACAGTTCTTTTCAATTGCAATTCGTACAAGACCAGCTGAAACCCCATGGGCTGTACGGAAAGGAAGACCTTTGCGTACAAGATAGTCTGCAATATCAGTTGCATTAAGATAACCACCGTCGCAGCCAGCAGTCATTACAGATTTATTCCAGGTTGCAGTTCTTACCATTTCAGTAAAGATTCTGACACTTGAAATTACTGTATCATAAGCTTCAAAGAAGCTGCTTTTGTCTTCCTGCATATCGCGGTCGTAAGCAAGAGGAAGTCCCTTCATCATAGTAAAAAGGGCAACCATATCACCGTAAACACGACCAGTTTTTCCACGGATAAGCTCAGCAAAATCCGGATTCTTTTTCTGAGGCATGATAGAGCTTCCGGTACTCCACTTCTCACTCAAATCTACAAAATTAAATTCTGTTGTTGCCCAGTAAACAATTTCTTCACAGGCACGAGAAAGGTGCATCTGTAAAATTGAAAGATCTGAGGCAACCTCAAGGTAATAATCACGGTCTGAAACAGAATCAAGAGAGTTGTCTGTAACACCGCCAAAGCCAAGCAGTTCTGCTTCATAAGCACGGTCAAGCGGAAGTCCGCTTCCAGCTAAAGCGCATGAACCAATTGGAGACAAGTCTGCACGTGCAGCTGCATCGCGAAGACGTGTAAAGTCACGGCTGAACATCCATGCCCACGCAAGCACATGGTGAGCCAAAGTTACAGGCTGAGCATGCTGCATATGAGTAAAGCCCGGAATTAATGTGTCCTTATTATCAGAAGCAATTTTTACAAGTACATCTATAAGCTTTAAAATTTCACCGCCAAGCTTTTTAATCTGATGACGAAGATAAAGCTTTTCATCAAGCGCAATCTGATCATTTCGACTGCGGCCTGTATGAACTTTTTTTCCAGCCTCTCCAATTCTGTCTGTAAGAGTTGCTTCAACAAAAGAGTGAATATCTTCTGCAGATAAATCAACAGTTAATTTTCCAGAAGTAAGATCTGCTTTAATTGATTCAAGACCTTCTACAATCTGATTTTTTTCATCTTCAGAAATCAGGCCCTGTTTACAAAGCATTTTTGCATGAGCCTGACTTCCAAGAATATCAACAAAGGCCATGCGCATATCATCATTAATTGAAGTTTCGAATTTTACGGCATCTGCATCTGGACCTTCCTTAAAACGTCCGTGCCAGAGCGCTGCATGATTATCGTTAGTAATTGTACCGTGATTAGACATAATTTTATTATATAGAAAAAAAGGCCGTCGGTAAATAACCGGCGGCCTTTACTCAGGTGTCATTGCTTACGCAATAACCGAGGTTTATTCGTTCATAGCCTCATCAATTGTAGCCTGAAGTTCGTTCTTCATAGATTCATATGTTTCCTGTACATCTGCACCACCACAAATGTTCCATGAAAGAGGAGCATACTGCAATCCAGGGATAAGCCATGCGTTCCAAGACTTAGAGTTGTCCATCATGTACTGCATTGTTTCATCAACAGCGCGAGCATCGCGGAATGAACCGTAGTAGCTTTCCTTCCAAGAATCTGGATCATCATAACCTGGTACTGTGTCTGACCAGAAGTCATAGATCTTCATGATGCTTGCGACTTTGTCGTCTGAGTAGCAGCTTGGAATGATGAGCATGTTATCAGCGTTGAGTGTGAAGTATTTTCCATCACCCTTTGGTCCGATAGGAATACATACCATACCCCAGTCATCCTTCATATCTGCGAGCATACCATTTGGCTGTGCATCGTACTCTTCGTCGTTATAGAATGCTGTTTCACCGTTCAAGAAGTCAGCCTTGAAGTAGTCCCAGTTAGCACCTTCTCCCTGTGGCTTGTTGTAGTTTACGAAGATGCGGCGGATATAGTCCCAAGCTTCCATTACGTTGTCGCTCATATCGAGGTAGTATTTTCCGTTTGAATCAACGTTTACAATCTTTCCACCGTTAGAGTAGATTGTTGGCCATGCAAATTCTCCGTTGAATCCAGAGAGAGCATACTGGTCAATAATACCATCGTTATCTGTATCTTTTGTCAAAGCAGCACACATTTCTTCGAATGTTTCCCATGTCCATTTTCCATCTCTCTGGAGATTGTATGGTTCCTCTGGGTCGAAACCGTTTTCCTGAAGAACGCGTTTGTTGAAGAACATACAATGGCGTGGTTCTGGCTTACCAACAGCAAATGATTTACCAGGCATTACACCACAAACAGCCTTGTTCCACTTATCCTTTGTCCAGTCGATATCTGGTACTTTAGAAACGTCTGCCCAAAGGTTCTGAGCAAGACCAGCGAATGCTGAACGACCATCAATGATGAAGATACGAGCATCGTCACCACCAGTGATACAGTAGTCAGCAACTTCAGCAGGGTGTCCACCCCAACCTGCATTCAAGTTATCCTGAATGAGAGTGAAGTTGTAAGTTTCTTCGAGATACTTGCGGAAAGCTCTCTGATCTTCTTCAGCTTTAGAAGCTGCTGGAGCATCAGGGTTTGACCACCAGTCATAAATTGTTACTGCCATACCACCGAAGTCGTAAGCTTTCTTTGTAGCTGGGTTCTTAGCTACTGGAAGTTTAGAATAGTCTCCATTTTCAGCTGCCTTAAGAGCTGCTGCAGATGGACCTTTAGATTTGTTACAACCTGCGAGTGCAAGAACACACATTGCAGACATTGCCAAAAGTGCAATTTTTTTCATAAAATTATACTCCTTTTTTATAAATTTACGCCGTAACCGGCAAATTGCCTATTAGTATAATTATACCACCACTTTGGTGAAATTACATAGGAAATTTCTCCTACGTTTATAAAAAAAAATCCCCGAATAAATCGGGGATTTATACTTATAAATGTTCGATTTTTTAGCGCAGCTCGCTACATCTTAACACCAGTGCTTGCAAGGCTTTCTACGAACAGTCTCTGACAGAAGATGTACAGAATAAGCAAAGGAAGAATTGCCAGAAGCATACCTGTTGAAAGTATTGCATTTGAATATCCGATTGGAGCAACTACAGAACCACCATTCAGTTTTGTAAGGTAGATACCAAACTTATCAACGATACCGGTAAGCTGGATTGACAGAAGCTGAATCTTTCCAAGGAAGAGATTCGAATAGAAGCTGTCTGTCCACTGCCATACAAATGAGAAAAGGAAGCATGATGTAATAATTGGCTTTGCACCTGGAACCATAATTCTAAAGAAAGTTCTGAAAGGTCCACAACCATCTACATAAGCAGCCTCTTCAAGCTCAAACGGGAAACCCATGAAGAACTGGCGGATCATAAAGATATAAAGTCCATTCTTAAGTCCCATACATCCAAGACACATCATTATGTAAGGAAGCATAGAACCTCGAAGGTTTATGGTTTTTCCAAACAGATTAAAATATCGGAAGTGCAGGAACAAAGAGGTAGAAATAGTCTGCGGTGGAATTACAATTACGAGAATTACACAGAAGAACCAGAATCTCTTGAATGGGAAATTGAAGCGTGAGAATCCATAACCAACAAGACTGCACATACATACTTCAATTATAGAAACAAATATGGAAACCCACATTGTGTTAAACATTGTTGTTTTATAATTCAAAAGCATTGCTGCAATTTTCCAGTTGCTTATAGAAAAGTGCTTTGGAACAAGAATAATTGTAGTATCATACAAATCTCGTTCAGCCATAAAGCTCAAGGCCATTTTATTGAGAATAGGCTGAATAATCATAAAGCACATTCCGAACAAAAGAATTCCACGGAAGATAGAGAGTGCATACTTCTTGATAGTTTCTTTAAGAAGTATACCATCTGAAGCTTCGTTTCTTTCCCAGAATGAACGTTTTTCTACTACTGCTGCAGCAGAAGGCTTTTTTACATTCTTTTCTTTTTTAGTCATAGTTGTATACCACCTTAGAAATAATCAATGAGCTTATACCAATGAATAACATACAAACAATGAAGTAAATCCAAGCCATTGCCGAACTAAAGCCATAGTTCAAAAGCTCTGTCATCTGTGTGTTAATCTTTGTCATAATCTGGTTATCACTCTTCATAAAGAAGTCAATGATTGTATAAATCCAGCATACAAGCATAAGAGGACTTACCATAGGAACTGTAATCTTCCACAAGGTTTCCCATGCTGTACAACCTTCCATATGTGCAGCTTCGTACATACCTGGACTTATTGTCTGCAAACCAGAAAGGAAGATAATAATCTGAATACCAGAAGCCATTGCAACATCATAAATAGAATCAATAATCTCAAATACCTTTTCAAAGACTCTTGAACTGACTCCACCTACACCATTCGTTCCTGTTATAAGAATTTCCTCAAGAACCTTCGTGATTGAGTTTGCATTACCCGACTCTTCAATCATCTCCTTAAGCTGCTTCATAAGGGCATTGCTTGATTCAAGACCAACAAGTACACCAGATGAAAGAATTACTGCAAGGAAGAAGATAGAACGTGCAAGTGTTCTTCCCTTGAATTTCTGATTCAAAAGCAAAGCAACAAAGAAACTGAATACTATTGTTGCAATTGACTGGAAAAACATCTGACTGATTGATTCAACAAGCATTCTGTTAAACTCTGCATCAACAAGGAATGCTTTCTTAATATTAGCAAAGTTGTTCCATTTAAGTTCAAATCCCTGGTTAGAGATAATTACGTCTGAAAGAGCCATTCTCAGAGAATGTCCAAGAGGCTTTATCATAAAGAACACAAAACCAAGAATGAAAGGCAGAATAAACAGATATCCGTAAACTGCCCTCCTTCCCATTAATCCAACCTTTTTCTTCATATTAGTCCTCCACCTTCATAACGCGATAGTCTCTCTCAGGAATGAATTTTCCCGAAGGTGTAATGTAATTGCCATAGCTGTAGTTTACATAAACAACATAACCGTTTTCAAAAACAGTTTTTGTTACATTTTCATCTACAAGCTCGTGTCCAACGATAGGACTATTCATTACAGGGGCCATCTTAGAATTATATTCTTTATAGATGTCAACAAATCTTTCTTTCCAGGTATCGAAATTACTTGCATAGTATTCTGTGTAATAGGTTTCCTGAAGTCTTTCTGGTGAAGCTTCCATAAATGAGAAGTTAAGACCTGCACCAGCTTCAGCAGATTCGAGAATCAGCTGATCCTTTTCGAAAGAAAGGTTTATAGGATTTCCTGCATAGTTTACATAACCATGAAGAGCAATCTGATAGAACGGAACAAATGCATCAATAATTGCATACTGATTACCATGCAAGGTCATATTTGTAATGAAATCTGCATCTTTTACAGCATAATCATTACCACCGTTTATCATTATTCCAAGCTCTTTTTCAATAGCTTTATCAAACTGTTCAAGCTGTTTTTGAGTTTCGGTTGCACGTGAAGAATGTCTTTTTTCATTAAAGTCTGAAGAAAGAAGGTTTCCATTATCACGGTAAGAAACACCATCAAGTTTGAGCTTTGAAGCAGTTTTAATCAGATTTTCAGAACCCTTTTCACGAAGCTTTGACTTCAAAAGGAAGTAAGAATCCTGAGCCTTGTCTTTACCATACCAGAGTGGAGAATATTCAAACAATTCACAAAGCTCATCACTTACAAAGCGTGCAGCATCCTTATACTTATTAAAGCCGTTGAAAAGATTTGAACGATAAGCTGTCTGTACTGATCCATCAAGATAGAGCTTTGCAGAAGTTTCATCTGTTTTCTTAAGCATTTTCTTAAAGCCTGATTTACCACCAAGAGCAGAAATAAAGCGGACTCTTTTCATGAGCTTCTGACGAATACCACCATTTACAAAGCCCGAAAGCTTATAATTAACGTTCTTAATACCAAGCTGATCAATTTCATTTATGATATCTGCAGCTTCCTCGTAACCAGTAAGCTTATAAGGCTTTACCTTTGGCATACCAGCAACCTGCTGAATCTTTTCAATTGCACCAACGATTTCAACAGAAAGAGGAACCTCTGTTGTAGTCAGCTTTTTCTCACCAGAAAGCAACTTACTTCTATAAGCCTTAGCCATATCAACATAAGAATCACTATCTATGAATACAAAGCTCTGCTCAATATATTCATCTTGAGGAAGTCCTGTTTCATAAACATACTGTGAGCTCTGGCTGCGGGCAGTAACCTCATACTCTTCACGATGAAGAAGCTTATAATCAGCGCGGATATAATTGTAGCTTCCAAGCTTTCCTGCTATTTCTGCAGTAATACCGGCATATTCAGCACCCTTATTAATAATAGAAAGCACACTGCTGTCTGGATAAGAAATTCCGAACACAGGGAATGAAGCACGGGTTTCTGTAATTACAGCACTACGCTCTGTAGCAAAGTCCCAACCGTAGCAGTCTGCATAGTAACCGTTCTGCTTTGTTTTACCATTATTAAAGTTGATAATACTTCCGCTTCCTTCCGGAATAAGCATGTATCCTTTTTCCTCTGGTCCTGCTGCTCCAAAATATGGAAGAATAGAAACCTGAGTAATCGGGTACTTAAGTCTGTAAGATATTTCCTTAAATGGAACTGTTACTGTAAGTGCATTTCCATCAAGCTTATAAATTACTGAAATATTGAAAGCGGGAACTTCCTTAATATTTGATTCTTTATAAAGCTCTTTGTTTTCAAGGTAGTCTTCATATGTAAAGCCCTGTTTTTCAAAAATCTGTTCCATCTGCTCTTTAACGTGCTTCTGAACATTTTCGAACACAAGGTAGAGATTTCCATCTTCCATTCCAGGGTACTTATCGAGCATATCCTGAAGCTCCTGTCCCTTGAAGGAGCTCATGTTATATTTATGATAAGCACGACCTACAGCATTTACCTGAGACTTTGAAAGTCCTTCTGTCCATTTATCAAATTCTTCCTGATACATAATAAGAGGGAAAATGTATTCGCGGTCCATCTGACCTACTGTATAATTTACAGTAATCTCACTTCCCTTCTTTTCGATATTATAAAACTTACGCAATACACTGTTTGTATATGTATCATAAGTATCGTCTGTACCATTTTCAGTAGAATACTTGAGAAGAACTGCAGACATCATGTTGTTCTTTTCCTTTGTGAGAGCAATCTTATCGTTCTTTGCTCCCTCAGGACTTGAATGCCATACCTTTCCAGTATTCTTCTGAAGAATAGTAAAGTTTGTTGTTACAGGATCTATTTCAAATTTCAGAAAGTTATTTTCCAGAACACAATTCTGATTTTTAACTTCTGCAAATTCGTAATAATCAAACTGCGGCTGAACTACCTTTCCAACCTGAACAAGGCGGATTACAATGTAGGTAAGAAAACCAAGCACCGCAAGTGTAAATCCAAAACCTACCCAGAATTTTGTTGTAGGCTTATGAAACTCAAAAGTTTTTGTCTTCATCGGCTTTGGACGGCCGATATATCCTTCCGGATATTTAGATTTTTTTTCTTTTTTTGCCATAATTTTCCCCTTCTCTGTCAGTTCAACCTGAAGATTACTTCTCTTCCCAGAGAAACAAAGTATGCTACACCCTGTGAAATCATACTAAAGAACAGGAGCATAATGAAAATGAAGACAAGCATTCCGAATGCTGTAAAAACAGTGAATACAAGTGTCTTTCCAAAACCGTAAGCATGAATCATCATCATTGCCATGAACAGGAGAATTCCAATCCATATAAATGAAATATTATCGAATACAAAGTAGAAGGAAGCTTCTTCTCTTGTAACAACATTACTTAAGATAATAAGAGGAATCTGAATCAATGGATATGGAGTCATAGCATAAGCAGTACCCATATAAATATCTCCAAGATGTCCCTTACCATCAAACAAGGTTGTTACACCCCAGTTGCAGATACAGAAAATTGCTACCGGAAGAATAATTGTAGAAATTTCCATAAGAACATTTACGCGGTTCCAGTTTACGTTTAACACAACGAAATTTGTAAACTGAAGCTTCCAGATATGTGTTAACAATGTAAGAATAACAATAAAATTGGCAGCCGCATAAGATCCACGCTTTGCATGAATTAAATCCCAGAATCCATCTGCCGGATGGAAAATTACATACAAAGAATATTTAAGAGTATCAAAAAAGCGATCGTAAGTCTCTTTCTGTCTTAATTTGTTTAATTTTCTTGTGATATAACTCATAGCGTTTCAAGCTCCCATTTAATTTTCTTAACAATCTTGAATACAAGTGAAAGAACGATAATAACAATTAAAAGTCCAACCATCCAGCCAATATTGTTTTCAATCCATTCTTTACGATAATACTTGAAAGCCTTTGAATAATCACGTCGGTCACGTTTAACCTTGAAATACTTCATTGCTTCCTTGTATTTTTTCTGACGCAAGCAGGATTTTCCAAGGCCGATATAAGCAAGATCATAGTTTCCGTTGTATTCAAGAACCTTAGACCAGGTTTCTGCAGATTCATCGTATTCACCGCAGGCAAACTGTTCTGTCGCCTGATAGATTAACTTACCATAATCAGTAGGAGCAAAAACTGTAATTGAAGCGTTTAAGCTGTCAAGAACGAAAAGATCTTTATCAATATGTTCAATTGAAGCAGGCTTTCGGAAGAATCCGTCAACGTTACCGCGTCCACCAAAAGCGAACAAAAGATAGCCCTGATCATTATAGGCAAATACACGTCCGCGGCTTTCATCAATTGCAAGATAAACATTGTTTTCCAGTACAGTTATATCTGTAAACTTAGAAGGGTCACTGATACCTGCAGCATTTCCCCATACGAGGTCTCCAATAGGAGGCTGATCTTCTGCGTTCTTTACAAGAATATCCTTACCTAATGCATTAAGACGGCGGATTGGTTTAGCTCTGTCGCTTCTTAAATCCCACCAGTCAAAGGTCTTTGTTACAGCATAAATAAAGCCTTCTTTGTCCATATAACAGTTTGAATATTCTACTGGAACAAAGAGAACCATTTTTTCTTTCTGAGCCTGAGTAGCAAGCTTTTTCCAGATTAAATCTTTAACATCATAAACTACTTCGTTGGCACCAAAGAAGCCCTGGAAGGTTCCGTCATATTCATATTTAAGGAAGCCCTTATTGATGTTTCTTGCAGCAACATAAGCGCGCCCCTTAGAATCTGCTACTACTTTTTCAGGAAGGAAAGCCTTTCCCTCTTCGTAGGTTGGATCATCAGGCTCTTTAAGTGTAAAAATCACATTAAGATTTTCATCAACCTTAAGAACACGTCCATGGTTTGTATCTGCAATAAACATTGTACCGTCATTGTTTACAAATATATCACGAGGACCATCAAAGGTTCCTACAGAATCATCATTTGTAATAACGCTGTCTATTACACGCTTATAAGCAAGAGTCTTTTTTGCAGTATATTCCAGTTCAATAATTCTATTGTTATCTGTATCAACTACAAAGAGGCTGTTACCATAAGTAAAAAGCGAAGTAGGATTCTTAAGAGGTGTCGAAAGGTTCAAGTCATCAGCATATACTACGTGAGAAACACGATATACATCCGGAGACTTTTCCATTTCGCCCCAATAGTCATAAATATATGTATCACCTTTTGCAAAAAGCCCTGCACATAATGTGAAGAGACCTGCAAGCATTAAAAATATTTTTCGTCTCATCATAGCGCTAGTCCTTAAGTCCTGATGTAGCCATTGTTTCCATAATCTGACTCTGAGAGAAGATAAAGAATACAATTGGTACAGACATTGTAAATACGATTACGGCATTCTGCTGTCCTGTTCGGGCAATACCACCAAGTGCAACCTGATCCAGAGCATAACGGAGCATCTTTTTACTTTCAGTATAAATGTAAGTAATCTGTGCGTTATTCCAGAGGTTCTGGATAGAAAAGATTGAGATTGTAAGCCAGGCTGGCTTTACGTTAGGCATTACAAGCTTCCAGAAAATCAAAAGCTCTGATGCGCCGTCAATCTTAGCTGCTTCAATAAGTGACATTGGGAAGCCGTCCATAAACTGCTTCATAAGGAAGAGTCCGAGAGAGCCTCCAATTGCCGGAAGAATCAGTGACCAGTAAGTATCAACCATGTGAAGCTTACACATAATAAGGTAGTTTGGAATACCTGTTACGTAACCACTGAACATGAGTGCAACTACTGCAAGGCGGAAGAAGAGATTTCCACCAGGGAAATTATACTTTGCAAGAACGTAAGCTGCCATAGAAGCAAATACTACGTGTCCCAAAGTACCGGCTACAGTAATAAATACTGTATTCCAGATATAGCGCGAAAGAGGAACCCAGCCCTGACTCATTGTAATAAGAAGGTCAGAGAAGTTATCAAAGGTTGGGTTACGAGGAAGAACTGTTGGAGGGTTCTTCAAAACCTCATCAAGCGGCTTAAGAGCATTACAAATTGCAAAGAACAATGGGAATACCATCATAGCCGAGC
>CAMJNC010000059.1 GCA_946407195.1 uncultured Treponema sp.
GAAGTTTATGATCCATCCAGATTATTTTCAAAGGTATATGAACCTACCTCTCCTTTTACTTTACATGAAATATTATTAATATCATCATTCCATTGAATTTTGCTACTAGATGCCCAGGCTAATTTATTTGAGCTCTGTTTCAACGCAATGCCTATTCTACGAATACCTGTTTCTAAGTTTCCAAAAGCATTATAGCCATTAAATTGTGTACCAGTATAGAAAATTACAGAAATTGCAGCTGCCTTCTGATCCTCTGTCAAAGATAATCCTGCTGTATATGGAGTTGCACTTCCATCAGAGAAAACAATATCATTAACTTCATATGGTTTGCTATACCTACCTAACTTTCCTTCTTTTGCATCAGGTCTTGGTACAGCAGGAACAGATGCCCCTTCTGTAAATTCACGAATAGCACAGATATTGCAAACTGGTGAACTAAATTTCTTTTGTGTTTCAACTTCTCCATCGAAGGTATGATTTTCACGTACATCGAAACTAAATGAGTATGCTTTTTCATCATCTGGTGCTTGAGATGAAGACCAGTAATCATGTGAATATATAAACTCGCTATCTCCAAATGTTTTTCCGCCACAAAGTTTGCTTGCAGGATTCACGATATCTACCTTTTTCCAAAGATAATACAATTCTGCAATACTTGGCAAATACCAGTCAGATTCAAAGGAAGTATTTTTCAGATTCACACAAGCTTCATTTTTTGCATAATTTCTTGCAAAAGCAAAGGCCTCATAATAATAATCACAATACTCATAAATATCATTATCAGAACCTAATTCTTTAGCTATCTGATAAAGATTATCATGACCGTCTTTGTCTCCACTGATTACCCAGTTTCCTTTTTCACCTCTTACAGAACACTCTATAGATGGTATTTTTCTTTCACCGTTTCCACTAGACCAGCCATAATAATTTACTAGTGAGCCTGAATTACGCTGTTCCAGACCAACACCAAGAATACGCTCTTTATTTGTAACAGCATTTCCATTTTCGTCATCACTGTTCAAATCATTTCCTTTATAGAAAATAACAGCAATAGCAGCTGCCTTTTGACTATCTGTAAGTTCTAAACCTGATGAATATGGAGTTGCACTTCCATCTTTATAAACAATATCACCAACTTCATAAGGATAGCCGTATTCACCAATTTTACCATCGATTTTACTACGTCCAGATTGACTGCCACTATTACTATCATCACCACCAGATGGACTTGAACAGCTGAATAATGCGAATGCCAGTACCGTTACCAGCAATGCTCCAAAAATCTTAGTTTTTTTCATAAACAACTCCTTTCGATTTCTTGTTTAGTTTTTGTTAACTTTAATTATAGGTTATAAAAAATTGAAAAAATACAGAGTTAAACTCACAATTTTTAGCAATTTTGGATGATTTGGAATGTTTTTTGTTGATTTCAGGTCTTTGAGAGATTTTTTTAAAGCTGATTTTTTTTAATTTTGTGAGTTTAACTCTCTATCTAATTCCAAATTCTTGGGTTATTATATAAAGCATGAAGATTCGGACATTTTGCTTTATCACACTTTTATTGATTACAAGCTCACTTGGCGCAGAAGATGACTTAAGACCTTCTCTTAAAGAAATAGAACAGGCAATTCCTTTCTGGGACGCTCACAAAGAAGCTTTTACTCATACCCATGTTTTTCAATGTGTTGGAAATGAAGATAATTCCTTATACCTTTTGAATGTAGTTGCTGAAGAAGGCTGGCACAATATCATATATGCCTTTGCTCCTGATTTATATTATGGAGATAGAAAGATTTATAAGATTTGGGATCAGAGTGTCAGTGGTGGAGATGTTCGAAGTCTTGTATTCAGTCCCTTTTCTAAAAAGTTTTATTTTGCAGCTGCCTGGGGACATCCCGCCAGTTTTGTTCAAGACAGTGAAGGCCTTTGGATTGGAACACAGACAAAAAAAAATTATGAGCCAATATTATTAAATCATCAGAAGATGGAAAGCGGAATAGGCCATTTAATTGTTAATAAAACAGGGGTCTGGCTTTTACACGACAATGAACCGAATTGGAAGATTGATAATCGATGGACTACAAGTTCTTTATATCAGATAGAAGATGATAAAGGAAGATTTATTTTTCAGGTGCCAGAAGCAACAAAGGACCTGCCCTTCCATTCTTACTGGACTTTTGAAAATCCATCTAATGTAAAGATTCCTGATGGCAACATAAGAAATGAATGTCAATTATGCTTCCGTAATACTGATTATACCCTTATTATTCGTGACAGGGATGTAAAATCCTGGTGGGTGTTCAACTGCTTAAATGGAAAAATTCAAAAATATGACAACTACACTCTGGCTCTTGAAGAAGCAAAAAAGATTGATAAAAAGCAGGAAAACAAATTGAACTTAAAAAATCAGGGAAGCTCTGGTCGTATAGCTTTTGATTTTATGGCAATTGTTTGTTTTATTCTTTCAATTATGTTTATCATCACCCTTCTTTTGCACAAAAACCGCAGAATCAAAAAAACAGCAAAAACCTTAAAAGAACATAACAAAATGATTTTTGATATTCAGGAAAAAGAACGTGCAAAAATCAGCCGTGATATTCACGACTCGGTTGTTCAGGATATCCGCGTACTTCGCCTGGAAACAGAAAATCTTGTTGTAGATGAAGCATCTAAGCAAAGGCAAAGTAAAATCGAAGATATTGCAACCGACTGTATTGTAAAACTACGTAACATCTGTTACAACCTTACTCCTGCAGAGCTTGCAAGCCACAACGAAGGAGACTCTTCTAAGCTGGAGCTTATTTCAATTATTAACTCACTTGTTCTTCAGTTCAGTTCCCGCACCCATATTCCATGCTACTTTAAGGTGGATGAAGGCTTTGAATATCCTGTTCTTGAGAAGGAAGAAACACAGAATCTTTTCCGTGTTGTTCAGGAATCACTTACAAATGTTGAAAAACATTCCTATGCAACTCAGGTTTCTATCTTTATTAAAAAGACAGGAAACACTCTTTTAATTTATATAACTGATGACGGAATCGGCTGTAATCCGGATGAATTAAATAAAAAATTAAAAAGCAAAGACCATCTTGGTTTACGTTCTATGAAAGACAGGATGGAATTGATTGGTGGATCCATTGAATTCTTTACAGCACAGAATGACGGAATGGAAATAACAATTAAACTACCTCTGGAGAATGCATAATGAAAAATATTGTTTATATTGTTGATGACCATAATATGGTTCGTAACGGACTAAAATCCTGGCTCGAACAGCATACCCAATGGAGGGTTCCAAAGGATTTTGCTTCTTCTAAAGAATGTCTGGACTGTTTGAACTGTCTTAGCAAAAGCCTTAAAAATGTGGAGCTTTTTCCAGCTGTCATAATTGTTGATGTACAGCTCATAAATGAAACGGGTTTTTCTCTTGTTCAAAAGATTTCTGAAAAATATCCGGAAATCAAATGCGTTATGTATTCTATGTACGATACTACCGGCTTTGTTCTGCAGGCTAAAGATTCTGGTGCCAAAGGTTATATTTCAAAGATTGCAAAGGAAGAAGAACTTGCTCACTGTCTGGATGTTGTGCAGAATGGCGGTACTTACCTTGAACATTACATGATAGAAGCACAAACTAAAGTAGATTCCATTGTTTCAATTCTTTCCAAGCAGGAGCGTGTTATTTTTGAAGCCCTGCTTCAGGAAAAATCCAACAAGCAGATTTGCGAAGAGCTTTTTATTTCGCCACGCACGGTTGAAAATTACACCAGCCGTCTTTATTCCAAGGTTGGTGTAAAGAACCGCGAAGAACTGATTGAAAAATTCAGATGATTTTCATCTATGCCATACTTTCCTTTATGCAGGGTGTGACTTGTTACCTTTCCATTCTTCCACTCAAAGTCAATTGTATAACCGCCTTTGATTGCGAGGCCACGGACATGGCCGGTCTGCCATGCAGGCTCATCTGGAAGTGCCGGAAGAAGTTTGACATTTACGTTCCCCTGATCATCGAATTCGCTTTGAACTAAAAGCCGCAGCGTTCCCGCAAGAGCTCCAAAGTTTCCGTCAATCTGAAAAGGCGGATGATTGTCTAAAAGGTTTGGAAGAGTTGAATGCTGGAATAGCTTTATAATAGAAGAAAGTGCTTCATTTCCCATTCCAAGCTGGGCATAAAAGTTTATAATCCATGCCTGGCTCCAGCCAGTATGACCGCCGCCGTTAGCCAGGCGCTTTTGTAAGGTTTTTATTGCGGCGTCGCAGAGTTCCGGAGTTCGCTCAAGGGTAATTGTGTGTCCAGGGAATAAACCATATAAATGGCTGATATGACGGTGTCCCGGTTCAACCTCTACTACATCTTTATTCCATTCCATTAGTGTACCGTCAGAATTAAGCGATGGCTTTTTAAGATGAGAAAGCACATAGTCAAAATCATCAAAATCTTTCTGACTATAGCGAAGATTTTTTTCTCCCAGTACAGCTCTAGCCTTTTTGATTCCTGTAAACAGATGTTCAAGAATCATATTATCCATTTCGCATCCGGCAGTAAGTGCTCCTATTTCACCAGTTTTTGTAACATAGGAATTTTCTGGAGAAAGGCTTGGATTAATTATCAGATAATCTCCATCCTGTACAAGATAATCAACAAAGAACAATGCAGCCTCATGCATAAGATAGTAATAGCGTGCAAGAAAGGCTTTATCCATTGTATATTCATAATGTTCAATTATGTGTGTCGCCATCCAGGCAGCACCAAGCACCCAGTAAGTTGCAGGAATCCAGGCATCCTGTGGAGCTGCATCTCCCCAGACGTCGGTATTATGATGAAGCACGTAGCCCCGACAGCCGTACAGTTTCTGAGCCGCTTCCCTGCCACGCGGATAACAGCGTTCGAGTAAATCAAAGAACGGAAGCTCACATTCACTGAGAGAAGTCATATTTGCCGGCCAGTAGTTCATCTGTGCATTGATATTAATTGTGTATTTGCTTTGCCATGGCGGTTCAATCTGTCCGTTCCATAGTCCCTGAAGAGTAAGTGGTAATGTGCCCGGAACACGACTGCCGGAAATCATAAGATAGCGGGAGAAGTTTATATACTGATTTACCAGAGCAGTATTGTATGGAGAAGCGGATTTTAAGAGGTCTGGTGTTGATATTTCTTCCTGTTCGTTGAGCGAAGTTGGAGAGCCAATTTCTACTTCAAGGCGGTCCCAGTAGTTTTTGTATTCAATTAAATGCCAGGCAAAAAAATCTTCTGCAGCAGTAGTGAGTCCAACCTTTGAAATTTGAGCTTTGATCTTTGTTAGATTACACTTACAAAGTGGAGTCCATTTATTTTTTCTAATCAGCTTATCATATTGTTTTTTTGTAAGCGGATTTTTGTTCCATTTTTTATTCCACTTAAGGCTTTGAATATCTATAAAAAATAAAACCTCGTCACAGGCTTTTCCGTAAAGACAGCTTCCGCGAGTTCCGTACTCACCGCCAAGGGCAACTGCCCCTGCTCCCACACAGAAAGGAATTCCGTGAGAATCTTCGAGATAAATGCAGTTATCATCGGCAAAAACTGAGTCGGACCAGATACCTCGATCAAAGTAACCCGAGTAATTTATTTTCCCCGGAGTACTGGCTGTAACGTGCATAAAAAGAATATCATCCACCGCACTAATCCACGTACGGCGTGTAAAAATTATTCCTTCGTCATCTGTATAAGTTACGAGCGTACAGGCCATATCTAAAAAGAGCTCGCTTTTATAACTGTCTGAAGCAACTGCCTTATCATCAGCCTTATGCTGAAGCGGCCAGCCACAGGCTAGCCCATTATTTTTTTCAGAAAAGAAATCTATATGAAAATCACCAGCTGTCTGATATGCGCGTTCGTTAAAGCTTGTTCCGCTCATTGCTTCAAAACAAAGCGACTGTGCTTCGAGAACCCGGCCATCGTTTACAAGTGAACGGATTTTTTCAAGATTCTTTTTTGTATCAGGATTCAGGCGGTTTTGCGGTCCGCCAGACCAGATACCTTCTTCATTAAGCTGAAGTATTTCATTACATGGATGAGCTTTAACCATACAGCCAAGGCGGCCGTTTCCAAGCGGAAGATACTGCTCCCACTTTTCTGCAGGTTTATCAAACAGCATTTTACAATTCATAATTTAAAATTATAACATATTTCGTAAGAATTGAAATGTCAGAAATCTAAAAGGACAAGCCCTCTGCCATGAAGTTTTTTGAGTTGTTTGATTAACGACGGATTTTTAGAAATCTCTGCAAGGCCCGAGCTACGCTCATTTTCCGAGGCCTCGGGACGTAATGCCATAAGCAGAGGAACGAGTTCTCCAAACTTACCGCCCGACTCAACAGAAACAGTCTGTTCTTCCATAAGATAAAGCCATCGGTATTCCGTTTTTCCACAAGGTACTGGAGTTCCACCCAGCCACCACAGATTCTGCAAAGTTTTATCATTAATAAGGTTTGTTCGTTCGTGGTTTTTCTGCTCGTATTTTTGTATCTGCGTATTTATAAAATCTCTGGAAACACTGGGCTTTGGAACCTGAAAGTCGAACCATTTTGTTACATGCTGATCCAGACGGTCTCCATGCATCCAGGAATTAAGGGCCAGTTCCAGCGGTGCACCAAACCTGTTGAATTTTTCTTCACCCTTAAAATGCAGGTTATTTCTTGCAAAAGCCGAGCTTGAATCTTCTCGCGAAACAAGGTCGAGTTTACCCTCCTTCTGCCACTGATTATAAACGGTGGAATTTCGGGTAAGAACAAATTTGTGCCAGAAGGCGCTGTCGAGAAGGCCCGCTTCAAAAAACTGTCGCAGCGTTTCCATTGAATCTATGATAGTCTGCGGGGTATCGTTCCAGAAGCCGAAAATCATGTACGCGTGGACGAGGATGCCCGCTTCTTTGAAGGCGCAGCAGGCACGGGTGATTGAAGCGATGTCTGTACCCTTGTTGATCGATTCCAGTCCTGTACCTGTAGCCGATTCAATTCCCGCAGAAACTCCGCCAAGACCACAGTAACTTAAAAAAGCTGCAAGGTCTTTTGTAAATGTCTTTTCAAATCGGACATTTCCCCAGAAATAAAGCGGATTCCCAGCTCTTGCATTTAAAAGCGCAAACTTTTTAAGCGCAACAGGTGGCAATGCCTCATCAACAAAATGAATTCCATAAACTCCTTTTTCTCGGGCAGTTTTTAGAAGTCCATTATAAAGTGGTTCTATATCAGTTGGTTTATATCCGCAAACATAATCCAGTGTGGTATCACAAAAGGCGCAGCGGTGCCAGTAGCAGCCATGTGCAAGGTATGCTTTTATCCACGAACCATCTGTCCATATTCTGTGCATTGCATTTGCATCGTCGCACATTCTAGGATAAATCGAAAAATCTATATCAGAATAATCAGGTATGATTTTTGCGGTTATTTCGTTTTCGTATTTTTCGAAGTCTATGTTCTGCCAGAGCGGCTCGGTGATTTTTACTGATCCATCAGACTGCGGCGTGAAAAGTCGCATTTTGTAGAGAGCTTTAATTTCTGTCTCTGCGCTACTTTCACCAGATCCAGCTATCGCACTTAACAGTGCTTTATAGGAGCCGTAACCGCGGTCGTACGAAATGGCGTCTATATATTTTGCAAGGGCCGGATCGCGCGCTTCGCGGAGCTCAGTGTTTACGTAGCCGCCACCGATGCACACAAAAGCCTTACTGCCGAATTTTTGTTTAACGTAGCGCGCGGTGTAAAGAGCCGGCAAAAAGGTTCCTGCAAAAGGAACGGAAATGCAGACAAGTGTACGGTTTTCTGTCCCTGTTGCGGATTGAAAATCAGCTGATTTTTCCTGAAACAACTTTTCCAGAACCAGCTTATAAAAATGCTCCATAACAGGTGAATCAATCTGTGCTTCAAAATCGGCAAAGCTTCTGGTATCCACTGCAAGAGCTTCGGCATATCGGACAAGTGAAAACTGCTTATCAAAAGCAACTGTTATATAATCCGAAATATCTGCAAGTGCAAAGGTACACAAAAAGCGAACATCGTCTACTGTAGGCTCACGTCCATTTTCTGCCAGATTAGAAAGATAATTTTCCATTCTTGAACCGCGCGGTGCAAAGGGAGAATATAAAAACTGATGTTCCTTTTCGCGGGATTCTTTACCGCATAAAACTGCAGTTATAAAATCAATCCATTCAATCCAGTTTTCTTTTTGTGTAATATAGCGGCGAAGGTTAAATGCGGTATTATCATCGCCCTTGTTATCAGCTTCATCAGCCAGCTTAAGGGCATTTTTTTCTGAAAGTTCAAAAAGAAGTTTTAATCCGTTACGGCTGAAAATCTCATAAAAAAGTCGGATATTTAAATCAAACCAGGCGGCATCACAATTTTGAGTCTTAAAAAAAGAAGTAAGATAAGCTCCTGAGGGATACGGAGTATTAAATTGAACTACCGGCGGTGTAATTGTAATAACTTTCATTGTTTTTATTATATCATAAAATCAAACCTATGTTATAATATAATTATGATTGAGCTCGAAACACGTGTTAAAATTCCATTTCTCTGGGGAAAGACTGTTTTTAAGAAATCTAACTGGTCTCAAATAAATCTTATTGTCGGCCCAAACGGAAGTGGAAAAACCCTTCTTGCAGAAAATATTGCAAAACAGTTTGAAGCTGCGGGTTATTCTGTTAAGTTTCTTAAAGCCGATCGTAATTACAGCGACCAGATTTCAATTCTCAAAGATAACGAAAAAATCAAACTTAAAATTGAAAAAGTGCTGTCGAGCATGTTTGGAAAATCTATAACTTTTATAGAAGACATTGACGGCACTCTTATTCCAATTGTTGAAAACAAAGCCTGGAATGTTGAATATATGCTGGAAGAGGCTGAATGTCACGGGCTTCGGGAAATCATTTCGCTGCTTGTAAATCTTTATGATTCCGCAGCTGATGACTGCCTTTTTATTGATGAACCGGAGCTCCACCTTCATCCTCAGTTTCAAACCTTTTTTATGAATGAAATCCGCAAAGAGGTTTCGCACAGTGAACGCAGGCTATTCTTTTTGATTTCACACTCCCCCTTTTATATTGATTTACGAACCCCAGAGGAATTAAGCGGAGTTATTGTCTGCCATATCAACAAGGCTCCTACAAGTATTGAAGAACTTTCAGAGGAAGATGACGCTTTATTCCGCCGCTTTCTCCCTCGCTTCAACACATACCACAAGCAGTTCTTTTTTTCCGACAACCAGATTTTCGTAGAAGGCTATACCGACCAGCAGATGTTTACTTACCTTCTGACCTTTATCGAAGATGAATACAGTGCGGCAGGAACCGGTATTATTGATGTTGGTGGAAAAGATGAACTTGGAGTTTTCTGTAAGGTATGTTCGTTATTGGGGACTAACGGCCGAATTATAACAGATCTGGACTCTCTGTTTTCCGGAAAGCTTCGCGATGTTGCAAATGAAGATGAACGCGTAATCAAGTGGCTCGAAAAACAGAAGGACAGACAGGCTGATTTTTATTCAACTATTTTTTCCACAAAAGAAATGGCTCAGGAAATCACTCTCAGCAAGCTGATATTCAGACTTGAAAGATATCTCATAAAGATTTCTCAGGAGCTGAATAATTATTTTGAAACCAACAGCATTCCGCCTAAAATGCAGCCTCTTATTGAAAAGCTTACCCAGCTCCGCGAAAAGCATGAAAATGCCGAGAGCGTAGACACTTATAAAACAGTACTTTTACAGGGCATTAATAATGTAAGTGATGAAATTGAAAAATGTCTTTCACCAGAAATTGCAGAAACGATTCCTCTTATAAAAAATCTTGCGGCCTTTATTCTTGCGGCAACTGAAGCTGCAAGAATCTATATTCTTCCTAAGGGTTGTATTGAACACTACTACACAAGAAGCAGTATTCAGTACATGCCGGTTTCTGCAAAGGACAGACTGTTCCGTAACGAACTGGAGTTTATTCAGGACGCACACAGAAAAACCGTCCGCAAAAATTATTCCGGCTTAATTGAAATCCTTGAAAAAGCAGCCGGAAGAAATTAACCCTTAAGCCAGCCCTTTGAAACTGCGTTATCTATATTCTTTTCTACCCACTTGTAAACCTCGGGCATAAAGTCTTTGATAACTGCCATACGTTTTTCTACAGATACACGAACTGTTCCGCTTTCTACCCATGTGTGACCGCTGGTCAAAGTATTATGAAGGAACGGCTGAAGGCGGTCCATGCAGGCAGCGTATTTTGCATCCGGAGTCTGCATTGCATCAAACTCTTCCCAGAGCAAACGGATTTCTGCGCCCTGATCTTTTGGAAGCTGTGCAAAAAGCTTATCTGCGGCTGCGGCTTCGCGTTCTGCCTTATCTGCATTTCCTGCAGCGTCATAAGCAAAAGTATCTCCGGCGTAGATTTCTATGAGGTCGTGAACTACGCACATTTTTACAGCCCGATTTATGTTCACAGGCTCTGTTGCATATTCTTCAAAAATCAGTGCCATAACCGCAATGTGCCACGAATGCTCGGCATCATTTTCACGGCGTGAACCATCAATCAGCATGGTGCGGCGAAGAATCGAAGTCATCTTGTCGATTTCTGCAGTAAAGCGCAGCTGCTGGTCCAGACGGATATTTTTACTTTCAAGAAAATCAGTTATCGGCATTCAAAAACTCCTTAATTTCTGGAAGCAGTTCCAGTGCTGTACGGCGGCCTTCATCGTAAACACGCTGAAGTTCATCAGGATTATTCTCTGTACGGCTGATTCCAAGAGATTCCTTTGGACAGATTACAAAAACTTCACCTCGATCAGCTTTTGCAAAAACATCGGCAGTTTCTTCATTGTAAACAACATGTCGGCGCTTCATTGCATCAACAAGCTTAGGATATTTCTTAAGCATAATTTTCATAAGTCCCATAAGGCTTGCAGGCTTTTTCTGGAATTCACGAGGTTGAGTTAAAATCACAACATTTCGGTTATAGCCGATGCTCTCGAAATATTTGAGCGGAATTGAATCTGTCATTCCGCCATCGAGGAGCTTGTAGCCATCAATCTCCACTACTCTACTTGCGAGCGGCATTGAAGCGCTGGCACGCATCCAGGTAAGGTCGTTCGCATCGCAGGTTTCAAGCTTTTTATAAACAGGCTCACCCGTAACACAATCTGAAGCGACACAGTAAAACTCCGTCGGATTTTTGCGGTAGGTTTCTAAATCAAAAATATCAAGTTCATTAGGAAGTCTGTTATAACAAAAGTCTGCACCGTAAAGGTCGCCGGTAAAAATCAGCGAGCGTACAGAACAATACCGCCACTCATGACAAAAGCGCTTGTTATAACGAATAGCACGCCCAATCTGACGAGATTTAAAATTACAGCCAAAGGTTGCTCCCGCAGAAACTCCAATTGCCCCATCAAACTCAATTCCGTTTTCCAGAAAAACATCGAGCACACCGGAAGTAAACATTCCGCGCATTGCTCCGCCTTCAAGAATTAAACCTTTTTTCATAATTTCTCCTGCAGCACATCAGCAAAGTATCCGCTTGAGCTGATTGGCTCTCCGCCATTTGTAAGATGATTTGTATCGCCAAGACGTTCAACCCGGAACCACGCCTGCCCTGCCAGCCGCTCTTCACTGTTTAAAACTGTGATTGAAGTTGGTGCAACATAAAAGCCCTGCCAGAGCTGCATTGGAGAAAGCCCCGTAAGATGTGCAATCATTGTAAACATAACTCCAAGATGGCAGAAGAATACGAGCGTTGTTTCTTCCGGGTAATCATCTTTTATTGATTTTAAGTGATAGCGGTTTATCGGCTCACTCCAGTTGTGATTCGGCACCGGAGTGCTTACATCATAAAAATCTTTTTTATTGCGGATATATCCGTACTGTGAAAGAATGCCGTCAATGCCGCCGCAAACTTCCTTATAATACTTTTTGATTTTGCCGGGCTTCATAAACTTTGTGTCGGCCCAGCGGTCTTTATCAAAAAACTTTTTATCTGAAGTAAAAAACTCCGGCAAAAGGTCCCAGCACATAACATCCTTCCCTACCCAGATTTTATTCGGATAGTTTTTTGTCATGCGGGTTTTGTATTTGAATTCCTGAAGCCAGCCGCAGGTTGTAGCTTCACGGCTAAGTGCTGCAAGAGTCGGGGCAGCAGTTGCGCGGGCACGCCCAAGCGGAGACTGATAAAAAGCAGTTATATTTTTCCATGAGCAGACGCGCTTTGTAAGCAGTTCAACTTCGCGCTTCCCCTTTGGGGTAAGATCATCGTGTTCATAATCAGGATCGCCGTGGCGGATAAATATCAGTCGCATTTTTCTTCCTCTTCATGCACCCAGTATTCGTGACAGTCTGGAGTGCGGTCTATTAAAAAGTTGTCGTATAACTCACGGCGAAGAAGAGAATGATCGCCAAATGAATGCCACTTTTTGATAATCATATTTACTTCGAGTTCTGAATACTTTTTGCCGCGTTCAAACTTTGTAATCAGATATTCCAGAACTGCGCGTTTTTCTTCCTTCTTTTTAGGCCATCGGATTATGATTCCTTCTGCATTTACAATTGTTTTTAAGACATCAACTTTTTCCATAAGTTCATTATAGCATGAAAAAAACTCTACGGAATACCCAAAATTTTAAAATATTTCTTTAAACTCTACTCAAAATTCTACTCAGATAAACTACGCGTCGGGTTACAAGGGCAAAATACTGTGCTAATATTACAATGTCAGATGCCGGCAGAACTGACAAATGACCGCTATACGCGGTTCAGGAGGAAATATGAACGCACAGAAAACTGGATTATTGATTTATGAGATGAGAACAAGAAAAGGACTCACTCAGAAAGAACTTGCAGAAAAATGCAATGTTACCGATAAAGCAGTTTCAAAATGGGAACGCGGCGAAGGCTGTCCTGATGTTACTGTTCTGCCAAAGCTTGCTGAAATCTTTGGAAT
>CAMJNC010000060.1 GCA_946407195.1 uncultured Treponema sp.
CATCCTGAATATCGCCTACAATTTCTTCGATAATATCTTCCATTGTTACAATACCAGAAACTCCACCGTACTCATCAATTGCAATTGCAATGTGAAGGTGATGACGGCGGAACTCACGCAGCAGCGAGTCTATTCGTTTACTTTCCGGAACAAAGTATGCCTTGCGGGCAATCTGTGTCAGGTTGATTTCTTTTTTCTCAGCAAGACATTTTATGATATCCTTTACATAAAGCACACCAATAACATTATCGATTGAGTCCGTATAAAGCGGAAAGCGCGAATGTCCGCTGGCAACTATTTTTGTAAAAAGCTCATCCTGTGGTGTATCACTCGAAATAAAATCTACGTCGATTCGGGGAATCATAACTTCCTTTACAGAAGTTTTAGACAAATCCTCTACACCCTGAATCATGTCTTTTTTTTCTTCGTTTAAAATTTCCTGCTGAATCTGTTCTGCCTCTTCGGCCGCAGTGTTCTTTTTCTTTTTCTTAAAAAAACTCATTTTATTATTTTTTCATCCTTTAATTTTTCTAAAACTTTTTCCTGAAGCACAAGCATTTCGCACTGAGGGGCAGTTCCTTTTTCAATATGCTCCTCACCGTGATCCATTCCGTTCAGGTGCAAAAGGCCGTGAACTATAAGACGCTTAAGCTCGTCGTTACGGCTCTCTTCAAAATAATCGGCATTTACAGGCAAAGTATCAAGGCTGATTACTATATCACCAACGCATTTCCATTTACCCTCTTCGTCCTCATATTCTTCATCGTTCTCAAAAGAAAGAACATCTGTAGTGCTGTCAATGTTACGGTAGGTTTTATTGAGTTCCTGCATATATGTGTCGCCGCACAAAAGCATGGAGATTTCTTCACCGTCGAATTTCAATTCTCCCAGAGCTTTTTGAACAAAGGGGTCTACATTATTAAACCAGTCGGGCTCCTCAACGCCCTCCTGCATTGCTACATATACTCGGTTCATTTCTTTTCCTTTTTTGGTGCTGTTTTTGCAGAAGCGGCTGGCTTAGCCTGAACAGCCGGTTTTACAGGAGTTACAGGCTTTGCTGGAGCAGCAGGCTTTGCAGCTGTTTCTGTCTGAGTCGAACTCTCTTCTGTTTTAGCCGGAGCTTCATCCGGATCCTGCTGATTCTGATACTTAATGCGGTTGTGATAATAACCTGTAAGAAGGTTTACAAAGGCCGCCTTGATTTTCGAAATATCGCGGAAGGTAAGATCACAATTATCAAGCTGCTTTGCCTCTACCTTCTGATTAATCAAAATTGTAATAAATTTATCCAGACGCTGTGAGGTTGGATTTTCCAGAGTATGGCAGGCAGCTTCAATTGTATCTGCAAGCATAACCACAGCAGATTCCTTTGTTGTAGGCGGAATACCAGGGTAACGGAAATCGTCCTCATCAAGAGAAGGATCTTTTTCCTTTGCACTATTATAGAAATAAGTAATTATGCTGTTACCGTGATGCTCAGAAATAATATCTATTACAGCCTGAGGAAGATGCAGCTGGCGAGCCTTTTCAACTCCCTTGCGAACATGGCTTTTAATTACAGATGCAGAAAGTGTCGGGTTTAAATCGTTATGTTTGTTTTCCATACCGTTTACCTGATTTTCTACAAAGTACTCACTCTGATCCATTTTACCAATATCATGATAGTAAGCACCTACACGGGCCAGAAGGGCATTTGCACCAATTTCGCGACAGCCTGATTCTGCAAGCTGAGCTACCATCATACAGTGGTTATAGGTTCCGTTAGACTGAATCTGCATCTGCTTAAAAATAGGAGTATTTGCATCGCTCAAATCCATAAGACGGAATACAGAAGCAGTATTCAAAATTATTTCAAGAGGAGTTAAGAAACCAAGTGTAAGGATTCCCGAAAGGAAGCCGTTAATCGCAAGCCCAATCATCAGCTTTGGAAGCTCGTCAAAGGTTTCGTTAAAGATTACAGAGAACAGTAAAACAAAAACAATATTGAAAACCGCAATCATAAGACCAGCAAAAACAAGGTCGAGGCGGCGTTCAATTTTTCGGACAATTGCAGCAGAAGTAAGAGAAGAAGCAAGTGTCAGAAGGAAGGTTGGAATCTGCCAGTTTGTAGCGCAGAGAACTCCAATACTCATTACTATTGAAAGCAGAAGCGCAGAAAGATTTCCGTAAAGAATCGTTACAATCATAATGAATAAAGCAGAAGGAATTGCAACGCAGATACTGTACGGACTTGAGAAAATCGGAAGCTTTCCACAGAAGGCTGTTACCGCAAAAACCGCAAGGAAGAAAATTACCTGCAGAAGCGGCTCTTTAAAAGGAAGCTTTCGATTGACGGATATAAATGTAAACAGCAGATACCACATTATTGAAAGCAGTAAGAGATAAAGCTCGCTGTTTGCAAAAGCGCGGTAGTCGATGTACAGCGGAGAAGCCGACATTTTCTTAAGCTTTGCATAGCCCTCTTCTGTAATTGGAAATCCCTTTTTAATGATTTTTTCACCCTTTGTTACAGTAACCGGGTCAATATTATCTGGAGGAAGACTTCTGTCTGCAAGAATTGTTCGGTCTGCAATCTGACCAATTTCAAAATCCTCCAGAGAGAAGTTTGCAATTGTCTGTGCTGTACTGATTTTTAAAAAGTTCAATGCAGAAACTGCCAGAAGGCCGGCAAGAAAAAGTATAAGGAAAGGATAATTGCTCCTTATATAATGCCCTGCTCCATTCATAGCAATTTTCACTGCCCCGGGTTTCTTATTTTCTTTTTCAGAATTACTGTTTTTCATTTTCGTATGCCTTTACTATCTTTTTTACTAATGGGTTTCTCACTACATCTTCTGCAGTAAGCTCCATAAATCCTATATCATCTATTTTGCTTAAAATACTTACTGAATGCATCAAGCCTGATTCAACCTTTTTAGGAAGGTCAATCTGTGACGGGTCTCCGGTAACAAAAACCTTTGTATTTTCACCCATACGGGTAAGAAACATTTTCATCTGTGCACAGGTGGTATTCTGTGCTTCGTCCAGAATTACAACAGCGTTATTAAGGGTACGGCCTCTCATATAAGCCAGAGGGGCAACCTCTACAATTCCCGCTTCAAAAAGCCTTTTAACTGATTCCGGCGGAAGTATTGTTTCCATTGCATCACGTAACGGGCGCAGGTAGGGGTCAATTTTATCTTCGAGATCTCCCGGTAAAAAGCCAAGGCTCTCACCTGCTTCTACTACCGGTCGGGTTATTATTAATTTTGATTTTTTGTGTGTAAGTATAAGTCGCAAAGCCTCTGCCACAGCAAGATAGGTTTTTCCGCTTCCGGCTGAGCCTGTACAGAATACCATATCACGGGTCTGTAAAAGATTTACATATTCTGCCTGTCCCTGAGTACGCGGATATACACGACGAACCGCGCCGGGAACCATAATTACCATTTCTTCCGCATTGATTTTGCGTTTAGTATTGAGGACTGTAAGGATTATATCGTCACTATTTTTACCGCCAGACTGAACCTCGTCTATAATACGGTCTACAATAAACTGGAATTTCTGACAGATTTCGGGAGCGGCGTTTTCTACAGAAAGCTCGTTGCCCTTTGTAAAGACAGGAACTCCCAGATGTTCTTCTATGAGCTGTAAGTTTTTATCATTAGTTCCACAAACACAGGAAAGCACGTCGTTATCTGGAACTACAATTGTATATTCGTTCAAAAATACCTCTTATTCTATTATTGATTATACACTCTCAATTGTCAATAATTTCCAAAATTTCAGTCAGTCGGCTCGCATAGTCTCGCCTCTGAGCCATTCTTTCGATAATCCTAAAACGACCCGCTGTCGCAGCTCGTTTTTTAACGGATTTTCGATTGTAGGCTACTCGAGTTTCCACTCGCCGTAATCATCAACTATGCTTGTTTTCATGCTCTCCATTGGGTTCCAGACTACGCCGATTGTTATATACGGCTTAAAGTCGTACATTTTCTGGCCGTTTTCTGTAATAATTCGCGGCTCAATCTTCATAGTCATGTTTGCCTTCCAGTCATGAAGATCGTGTGAAATTGTCATATTTAATGATTTCAGCTTAAAGCCGGAATTTCTTCTTAATTCTTCATTGTCAAAGCGGAAGGAATCAAATAAATCCTTTACGACATTACCCGGGAATCCGCCCCAGTCGCTGTACAAGTCGCCTTCTTCATTATGGAAATACCAGTAAAGAACCGAGTTTCTTGAAGAAGCAGAAAAGGTTATATCACAGAACTCATGAATATTGAATTTAATTGATGGAGTAAACAGGAAATAACTGTTTGTAGGTCTCAAAAGGTCTGCAACAATACTTGTATTCAAGCCGAGCGAAAACGAAACTCTGTTAAACCAGGTTTTATGTGTTTTTCCTGAATGAGAATAAGCCAGCGAGAAGGAATATGGAAGGAATTCCTTTTCTGTACGAATCTTCCAGCCAGTCATTGAATCAAAATCATAACCAAGAACATAAGACTGAATATAAGAAATCTGTACTCCAAATAAAGAAGCAGAAAGTCTCAAACTCTCCGGATTTTCATCTTCCATATTATAAGAAAAACTTTCAGTAAGCTTAAGCTTAGAATTAAATAAAGATACCGAAAGGGTCTGATCCAGAGGACTCTTTTTCCAGTTTTTACCCTCATATTTCTTTTTATCAGCTTCGCTCATTTTAGAATATTCTGTATCCCGGATTTCTTCAAAACCAGTGCTGATCGAAGCTGTTACATAAGGCACTCCAAGAGAAAGAGAAGCAATATACTTTTTCCTGAGAGGCGGCATAATCATTTCAAAACGGAGTGCCTGTGTAAACTTATTATTAAATTCCTTAGCCCTGATATCAGCTGCAAGAGAGTTTACGGTAACACTTTCTTCATCTCCCCAGTCGGCATACTGCTCTTCCCATTCTTCGTTATCAGCATCTCCAGTATAAATACGTCTGTATAATCTTATAGAAGAATTCCAGGAAATACTTGTATCGCTGAAAATCGGGAAATAAACAAGTGGTCGCAGGGTTACGTTATTTGTATTTACAATATCACGCGATTCTGACTTTAAGTCAGAAAGCCTGATTTTCTTCATTTCCTCTTCTTTATAACCATAGTTCTTATCATCAGACATATAAGGGTGGTCCTGGAAAATAGGATTAAACGAAACCTTATTTTCTACAGAAAAGAAGCTTCCTCCATAATTAAAGAGGCTTGAAAGAGAAACAGGGATTTTCATGTTATACATAGAAGAACGTACATCATTCCAGTCAAAATCATCTGAGGTTTTCAGATTAGAATCTGCATAAGATACCTGAGTTGTAAGATTAAAGCCAATATTATAATTGAGCTTATAGGAAAGCCCGTCATTTACAGTATCTTTGGCAGCAGTATAATCAAGCTCCGGAAGATAATAATCAAAAAGCTTGTCTTCTTCCTTTGTTTCGGTCTCTTCCTTCGTTTCTGATTTTGTCTCTACCTCTTCGCCAGCCGCTTTTCGTGCTTCTTCCTCAGCCTTTGCACGTTCCTCTTCCAGCTGCTTTTCTGTTTTAAGTTCATCAGGCTTATTCAGGCTGATTACATAAGATGGTGATTTACCCGAAGAAGCCTTCTGTGGCGGCCACTGAAAGATTGTTCCGCTTGCAGAAATGTTAGTAGAAACCGGTGTAATCAGAGATGGATAATAAAAGCGTCTTGTAGGAGTAAAATTAGTCCATTCAGCTTCATATACATTCTGATCATAAGTTTCAGCTGTAAAGATTGTATTCTTTGAAGCTATATTTACCGAGTTCTGCATGGAAATAGACAGAGACGAAAGATACGGCTTCATAAAGGCTGGCAATGAAGGTGAATAAGAGGTAGTAGCCTTCCACTGAAAAGAAGACACTTCATTTGTTGTAGTAGTTTCTTCTGTATTATCCGTTTCACGGCTGGCACTATCAAGAAGATACGAAATCCAGTCCATGGTTTCGTTACGGTCTATAAGAAAGTCATTTGAAAAATACGGGTCTGAATATACGGGGAAAGACAGAGAAAACTGAAACGGTTTAGAAAGCTGAAAGTCAAAATTGGCCGCATAACGGAACGGCATTTTAAGGCCCAGAAAGGAAGATTCATCCTTATAAGATTCCCCGGTAGATGAATACGGATAGTAGTTTATCTGTCCGTTGTTATGTCTGAATACAGTTTTACTAAAGCCAAGATAGGTACTGAAATTTAATCTGGAAATATAGCCTGGCAACGGATTAAGAACTCCATCTACACCGGTCATAAAACCAAGATTAGAATACCAGTCGGCAAGAAGCTTTACATAGTGTGTAGAATCTCCTGTAAAATCCTCATCGAGATTATGAAGGACAACGCCTTCGCGAACCTGCTCCTTAAGAGTACTTGGACGTACAAAATTATAAACTGCCTTAAGAGATTCGGCAGAAGTACTTTCCTTTGAGGAAGAAGATGATGAAGACGAAGAGGATGAAGTTTTAGAATCCAGAGGCTTGCGGCCCCAAAGGTAAGTGGTAGTCTGAATTGAATAACCGCCCCTCTTTGAGTAATTAAATACCGGATTAAAAATCAGCTCATCCTTAGGATAATAAAAGGCCGGAAAGTACAATACCGGTACAACACCTACATAAAGCAGCGCATTAAAAAAGGCAAACTCACCGCCTGGAAGCAGCCAGGTTCTTGTAGCATCAATATGCCAGTGAGGCACCTCTTCATCACAGAAGGTAAGACTGGAGTTCTTAAAGGTAATTACGTTTTCGTTTCCCTTTCCAAAAATCTCAGAAAAAACAATAAGTGTAGAACCAGCCGGAAGATTTACCGCATCTGACTGCTGCTGTACAATACGGCCATCATCGAAAATACCTTCCAGCGTAGAAGTGTTCATTATAAGTGAGCTCGCAGTAGCCGTAGAGTTACCCGAGTTTCCGCTTTTCATTATGATTTCTACATTACCTTCTGCATAAAGCATTTCGGTTTTGCGGTCATAAACAATTTTATCTGCATTAATATCGTTGGTTGTGTTCCCTTTTTGTACAGAAAGAGAAACTGAACCTTCGAGTACAATACTGTCGTTTCCAGTTTCCTCACTTTTTTTGTAGGCTGATTGTCTGGCATTATTGATTGTAATAACTGTTACTTCGGGTTCTTTTTTGGAATCATCACTCTGGGCAATAAGAGTAAAAGCAAAGAGAGGAAATATAACTGCTGCAAAAAAGAATCGCTTAAACATCAAACCCCTGGAACCTAAATCCCCAGCTGATCTTTAATAAACTGTCCGGTATAGCTTCCCTTTACGCGGGCAACCTCTTCTGGAGTTCCGGTTGCAATTATGTTTCCGCCGCGGAAACCACCTTCTGGACCGAGGTCAATTATATAATCAGACTGACAGATTACATCAAGGTTATGCTCAATCATAACAACTGTATTTCCCTGATCTACAAGCCGCTGAATTACACTCATAAGCTGCTTTACATCAGCAAAATGAAGACCCGTTGTAGGCTCATCCATAATGTATAGTGTCTTTCCGGTCGAAGTTCGTGCGAGCTCGTTTGCAAGTTTTACGCGCTGTGCTTCACCACCACTTAAGGTAAGGGCGTTCTGACCAAGCTCAATATAGCCCAGTCCAACTGATTTCATTGTTTCAAGCTTGCGGGCAATATGTGGAATGCTTGCGAAAAAGTCGCAGGCTTCATCTATAGACATATTGAGTACATCGTTGATTGATTTTCCCTTATAGGTTACTTCCAGTGTTTCTTTATTAAAGCGTTTTCCGCCGCAGACCTCACACTGAACATAAACATCCGGCAAAAAGTTCATTTCAATTACGTTTTCACCCGCACCCTGACAGGCTTCACAACGACCACCCTTTACATTAAATGAGAAGCGGCCCTTGAGGTAACCGCGTGCCTTTGATTCCGGGAGCGACGCAAAAAGATCGCGGATTGAATCAAATACACCAATATAGGTTGCAGGGTTACTGCGTGGAGTTCGTCCGATTGGTGACTGGTCTATATTGATTACCTTGTCTATAAATTCAGAGCCTTCTACACCTTCACACTCACCTACATCGTAGTTAGTACGCATAATGCGGTTACTTAGTGCCGGGTAAAGTACATCGCTCATAAGGGTTGATTTACCGCTTCCACTTACACCTGTAATACAGGTAAAGGTTCCAAGCGGAATCTGAATGCTAACATTTTTAAGGTTGTGTTCAGTTACGCCATTGAGTTTTATAAACTTGCCGTTGCCAGGGCGGCGGCTGGCAGGAATATCCATACGGAGTGTTCCTGCAAGGTACTGTCCGGTAAGGCTTTCCTTTACGTTTGCGACCTCTGCAGGAGTTCCGGCGGCCACGACACGTCCACCATTTACACCAGCCCCTGGGCCGATGTCTATAAGATAATCTGCTGTACGCAGGGTCTGTTCATCGTGTTCAACTACGATGACTGTGTTTCCGTTATCGCGGAGGGAAAGCAGGGTATCGATTAAGCGCTGGTTATCGCGCTGGTGAAGACCTATGCTTGGCTCGTCCAGAATGTACATGACGCCGCAGAGGGCTGAGCCAATCTGTGTTGCAAGACGGATTCGCTGTGCTTCGCCGCCGCTTAAGGTTTCTGCGGCGCGTTCCATTGTAAGATAATCAAGGCCTACATCACGGAGGAAGCGCAGACGTGCGCGGATTTCCTTCATAATCTGTGCCGCAATTTTCTGTTCGTTTTCAGAAAGCTCAAGCTTATCAAAAAATTCTATGGAATCACTTACAGAAAGACAGCAGAGCTCCCATATATTTTTACCGCCCACAGTTACACCAAGAGCTTCCTTTCGAAGGCGCTGTCCGTTACAGCCGGAACAGTGGCCTACCTTCATAAACTTTTCTTCTATATTAGCACGCATTGAATCGCCCCAGGCTTCTGCGTGACGGCGCTTCATTTCGTTGAGAACTCCAGGCCATGGGCGGTTATACTCACTGTAACCTTCCCCGCTCTGCTTTTTATAAATCCAGTGAATCTTGCGGTCCGGGTCACCGTTCCAGAGGTATTCAAACTGCTCGGCAGTAAGACGGCTGATTGGAGTGTCCAGAGTGAAACCTTCTGCATCGGCTACGGCCTGGAACATACAATGGTTCCATTCGCTGTCCGGATTAAAAAATGGGAACGCACGTTCATTAAAAGACAAAGAACGGTCCGGCAAAATCTTATTGAAGTCCCATTCCATTTTTTCACCAAGACCGGTACATTCCGGACAGGCTCCAAACGGATTGTTGAAAGAGAAAAGTCTAGGCTGTAAATCTGGAATAGAAATACCACAGTCCGGGCAGGCATTTTTCTGACTGAAGAAAACCTCTTCATCCTTATCGCCTACGCGTCTGGTAACAATAACTATTCCGTTTGCATTTTTAAGTGCAATTTCGATTGAGTCTGCAAGTCGGCTTCTAACCTCGTCGCTTTTTACAATTCGGTCTACTACTATTTCAATTGTGTGTTTTTTCTGTTTATCAAGTTTGATTGCTTCGTCCAGCTCTGCCATTACGCCGTCAATTCGCGCACGCACAAAGCCAGAAGCCTTAGCATCATCTAAAATCTTCTGGTGCTCACCCTTTTTTCCGCGGATTACCGGAGCGAGAATCTGCATCTTGGTGCCGTCTTCCCAGCCCATTACAGTGTCGATAATCTGGTCAACGCTCTGCTCGCGGATTTCCCGGCCACATTCAGGACAGTGTGCATGTCCACAGCGGGCATAAAGCAGGCGATAAAAGTCATATATTTCAGTGATTGTACCCACGGTAGAACGCGGGTTTTTATTTGTAGATTTCTGTTCTATAGAAATGGCAGGAGAAAGCCCTTCAATCAAATCAACATCAGGCTTATCCATACGACCAAGAAACTGGCGGGCATAAGAGGAAAGACTTTCCATGTAGCGGCGCTGACCTTCTGCAAAAAGCGTATCAAAAGCAAGCGAAGATTTTCCAGAACCGCTTAAGCCGGAAATTACAACCAGCTTATTCCGTGGAAATGTTACATCAATATTCTTTAAGTTGTGTTCTCTCGCTCCACGGATAATTACCATATCGTCTTTCATATCTTACTATTATAGCAAAAAAAAAGACGAGTCACAACAAAGTATGACTCGTCGTATAACATGTGTTTTACCACCGTATGTTAATTAGCTTTAATGCTGTTCTTTACGATAACGTCGTGTGCGCCGCCTTCGCGAATAGATGCAGAACTGATGCGGGTAATCTTTGCAATCTTCTGCAGTTCTGGAATTGTTACGGCACCACAGTTACACATAGCGTGAATTACCTTGCTTGTTGTAAGGTTTACGTTGTCGTGGAGACTTCCTGCATAAGGAACGTAAGAGTCTACGCCCTCTTCGAATGCCATTCCTTTCTTTCCACCGAGGTCGTAGCGCTGCCAGTTGCGGGCGCGGTTTGAACCTTCACCCCAGTATTCCTTAACGTAGTTTCCATTAACAATGAGCTTGTTTGTAGGAGACTCATCAAAGCGTGCAAAGTAACGGCCGAGCATTACAAAATCAGCTCCCATAGCAAGAGCAAGTGTAATATGATGATCGTGTACAATTCCACCATCAGAACAGATAGGAATATAAATACCAGTTTTTTCGTAGTATGCATCGCGTGCCTTAGCAACTTCGATTGTAGCAGTAGCCTGACCACGACCGATACCCTTCTGTTCACGTGTAATACAGATAGAACCACCACCAATACCGATTTTTACGAAGTCTGCACCGGCATCTGCAAGGAAGTTAAAGCCGTCTGCATCAACTACGTTTCCAGCCCCTACCTTTGCGTTAGGCCACTTTCCGTGAATGTCCTGGAGGGCACGGCGCTGCCATTCTGTAAAACCTTCTGAAGAGTCGAGTGTCATTACATCAACGCCAGCCTTAAGCAATGCTGGAACACGGTCCATGTAATCGCGTGTGTTAATTCCGGCACCTACGATATAACGCTTTTTGCTGTCGAGCAGCTCAAGCGGATGCTCTTCGTGGCTTGCAGCATCCTTGCGGAATACCATGTAAAGAAGGTTTCCTTTATTATCTACAACTGGAAGTTGATTTACCTTGTGCTCCCAGATCAGGTCGTTTGCTTCATCAAGGGTAATTCCCTCTTTTGCCATAACGAGTGAGCTGAGAGGTGTCATATATTTACTAACCTTTTCGCTCATTTCGCAGTGACCAACACGGAAATCACGCTCTGTAATAATACCAACAAGCTTACCGTTTGGTTCACCATCTTCTGTAACAGCTACAGTTGAATGGCCTGTTGCATTAATTGCTTCTACAAGCTCGCCAAGAGTCTGTTCAGGACGAATGTTTGTATCAGAAGTTACAAAGCCGGCCTTGTAGTCTTTTACACGGGCAACCATTGCTGCCTGATTTTCTATAGTTTGAGAACCAAAAATGAAGGAAATGCCGCCTTCCTTTGCAAGGGCAACAGCTAGCTTATCATCTGAAACCGCCTGCATAACAGCCGAAGTCATCGGAATGTTCATAGTAAGCGGACACTTTTCGCCGGCCTTCTTATTGTAGCGGACAACAGGTGTCTGCAGCGAAACATTAGCAGGAATGCAGTCAGGACCGGTATATCCCGGAACTAAAAGATACTCATCAAAAGTGTGCGACGGTTCTTCAAAAATGTAAGCCATTTGGTTCTCCTTATAAAATCTGAATAAAAATATTAATCGAGAATTATAGCACAAGATTAAAAAAGATGGAAGTATCTACGTCATCCCAAACTCGATTCGGAATGACGGATTTTTAAGAGTTTTTATATTCGAGCACCGAAATCAGGTAATTTACCAGCACCTGATAATACGACTTTTCTGCAGCTATATATTTTTCGTCCTGAGCCCTAAGCTCATCTACGGTGATAAGCCCGTCATTAAAACGCTTCTGCTCGCTTTCATAGAGTTTTTTCTGCAGGTTAAGCAGCTCGTCTGCCTTTTGTACAGATTTTTTATAAATGTCTATGGTAGTGGCCAGATTTTTTACATAAGTGATTTTTTCAACATCCTGCGGGTCCACCTTAAGTCTTTCAATCGGCGGAAGTGACTCCAGCCTTTTAAGTGAAAAAGGCTGCTTTTCCGGTGGTGTAATAAGGTTTTCGTCATAAACCCCTAATTCAATCATCAGCTCTACTCTTGCATTCAGGTACTGAATCTGAGCCTCATCTACCTTGCGCTGATTTTCGAGGACATAAACCTGCATTGTAAGTAAATCATTTTTAGAACGAAGTCCTGCCTGAACAAGCGGCTCCATGCTTTTATTGCGTTCTTGTATTTTTTTCTGAAGACTGTTCAAAAGCTGATAATTATTATATGTAAGAAAATAGTTGTAATACTTTTTAGAAACAGTAAGTGTTATTTCATTGGTCTGAAGATTCTGATCTGTTCTATTTAATATCGCCAGATTAATAGCCTGCCCCAGAGTAAGAGCATTCAGGCAAAGCGGAAAAAAGACAAGAATTGCAATCAGCAAAACAGTATGCTTTTTAAATAATTTTCTCTCCATAAATCCAAGTATATTCTAACTTAAACGAAAAAACTAGTTCATTATACTGAATGACACAAAGTTTCTTTTGTGATATATTGATTCAGTAAAAACTGCTGAGATGATTCGTCGGCGTTTTTACTTAACGTCATCCCGAACTTGTTTCGGGATCCATCAATCTCTTTAATCCGCGATGATTCTGCGGAAGGAAGGAAAACCATGAACGTAGTTGTTATGGGTGCCCAGTGGGGCGATGAAGGCAAGGGAAAAATCGTAGACTACCTTG
>CAMJNC010000061.1 GCA_946407195.1 uncultured Treponema sp.
GACATGGGGGCTATGTTCCGGGGATGTCTAAAAATAACAGAGCTAAAATTAGGTGAGAATTTTAAAACTGATAAAGTTACAAATATGCAAAAAATGTTTTGTGAATGTAAATCATTGACAAGTCTTGATTTAAGTACATTTTCAATTAATGATGATGTAAATATTGGGTTTATGTTTAAATCATGTACTCACTTAGTTACAATATGGACTAAAGAAGGCACAGACTGGACTAATGCAAGTTGTGAAGGCCCCCTGTTCGAAAGCTGCTTAGCACTACAAGGAAGTTCTGGTACAACTCATGGTGTATACAATGGAAACGATGGAATCGAATACGCCCATGTAGACGGCGGTGAATCAAATCCGGGGTATTTCACTGCAAAGACTAACTGATATAAGCGGCGGCAAAGCTTCCTTTGGTAATGTCGTCGTCAATCTGAATAATTTCGAAAGGCTGCTGGAGCAGGGCTTTTAGCTGTGCTTCAGCAGTTTCTTTTAGCAGGGGAGTTTTCCAGAAGGTGCTGCCGTTACAGGTGATGCATACAGGGAGCTCTCCTTTTTCTTTGTCTGAACAGAGGTAAGCGGCATAAATAGCTTCGGCAGAAAGTTTGGCTGAGCGGGTGATAATTGCGTAAAGCATTTCTTTAATCTTGAATTGGTCTGAAGTCAGTGTTTCGGGTGCTTTTGAAAAATAAGCATCAAAATCTTTTGTTTCAAGACTTTCTGGAATGGTATACGAAGGTGAAAAGATTCCTTCCTTTGCGGCTACTTTTATCATTTGTGTAGCGATAGCTCCAAGGTATGCTCCTGAACACATTTTTTCCAGCAGAGACTGATGAGGCTGGCTTGTTCTGCTGCAGACTGTTTTATCAAAATTACTTTGAGAAAGCGCAGAAAACATTCCGCATTCAGTTACTATAATTTGTTTATCCTGTATATAAGCGCTGTTCATTCCTGTTCCAAGAATAAAAGCAATGTGTGAAGCCCATTTTTTTTCTGAGCCTTCTACAAAGCTTGAAAGAAGAAGTGCTGTCGTGTCATTCAAAACATTGATTTTTGTGATTTTTTTCCAGCCCTGGATTTTAAGTTCTGCTAAAAGCTCTTTTCCAAGATAAGTTCCTGCAGCCTCCGGAGCTTTTATTTCCTTAGAAAAGCGGATTATTTTTCCATCCCCATCTTCTGTAATTGCCATGGCGTAGCTGAAGCAAAAGCTGATTTTGTTGGATTTATCTTTAAGACGTGAAATATTTTTAGCAATTGCTTCGTAAAACTGGTTTTTGTTAAGTTCGCAGTCTGTGGCGGGCATTGTGGTTTTCTCGAAATCAGTTATTTCAATGCCGTTTTTTGTTTTTGTAACAAGACACGAACGGAAGTTTGTTCCTCCGGCATCTATGACAATAATACTTTCACCTTCTTTAATTTCACGTACAGCGGCACTGCCTGCCTTAATCATTGCCTGATCAGAACCGCCTGCAGAAAGACCTTTCTTCATATCTACGGTAATTTTTTCATGAAGATTTTCTGCAAGGTTCATATTAAAATAATGACGTGTAAGAAAGTTATGTATTTCGGCTGAAATATTCATTTTTACCCCACAATTTATTTGTTTGAAAAAAGCGCTTCACAGGAATCTGTTATTTTTGCTTCGATTCCGCTGAAGTATTTTACGGTGCCTACGCGAAGCTTGTCGGTACATGCATCATCGGCAATCAGAATTGCGCTCCTGTGCATCTGCAAAATTGTTACCGGCCACATCTGCGAAACAGATTCTTCTACTGCATGCTGAAGGGCATCGGCCTTTGAAAGACCTGTCATCATAATAAGAACTTCTCTGGCATCTGTAATGGTTCCGATTCCTACTGTGAGAGCTGTCTTTGGAACCTTTGTGCAGTCTCCATTAAAGAAACGAGCATTGGCGGCAATGGTATCTTCTGTAAGTGTTTTAATTCTTGTACGCGAGGTAAGGGAAGAGCCTGGTTCATTAAAGGCAATATGGCCGTCGCAGCCACAGCCTCCAAGGAAAAGATCTATACCGCCAGCTTCTTTAATCTGCTGTTCGTAATGAAGACATTCAGCATCAGGTTCTGCAGCGGTTCCATCGAGTATATGAACATTTTCTTTTTTGATATCAATTTTGCTGAAAAAATTATGCCACATAAAGTAATGGTAGCTTTGAGAATTTGTTTCATCGAGACCGGCATATTCATCCATATTAAAGGTGATGACATTTTCAAAGGAAATTAGTGTTTTGTTATACAGTTCAATAAGACGTTCATATACACCAAGTGGAGTACTGCCGGTAGGAAGCCCGAGAACAAACGGCTTTTGTGGAGTTGGAGCGGCCAGTGTGATTTTTCCTGCAATATAATCTGCCGTCCATTTTGCACAGTCCTTGTAATTATTTTTTATTATCAATCTCATTGTTTTCCTCCAGTTTATTTTTTACGATTTTGCCTTCAACCATTACAAGCTTAATACTAAAAAGCTTGTCCATAACAATTATGTCGCTGTCATAAGTTGGACTAATGATTCCTTTATGAGTGTATTTCATTATTCTGGCCGGATTTACACAGGCAAATTTTACGGCATCGGAAAGAGGGTAGCCGTACTGCACGATATTTTTGATGGCCTTTTTCATTGTAAGAGAGGAGCCGGCAATTACATCATCAGCCTTTCTATGAAAGCAACCGTCCTTAAATACTACTTCTTCGCCATTTGCAAAAAGGTGCTCTCCCTTTTGTTCTGTTGGAGTCAGCGCATCTGTTACAAGAACTATTTGAGCTCTGTTTTTATCGCGGGAAAGCAGCTTAAATAAATCAGGGTGAACATGAACTCCGTCTGCAATTATTTCACACGACATTTCCGGATGTATAAGAATTGCACCAACGGTTCCCGGGTTTCGATGATGAAGCTGGCTCATTGCATTAAAGAAGTGAGTGGAGTGGAGAATGCCAACCTGGATTCCTTCTACAATATTTTCATATTCCGCATTAGTGTGACCTGCCTGTAAAATAACTCCCTTTTCAATACAGTGAAGTGCCAGCTCACGCATTCCTTTGAGCTCGGGTGCAACAGTCATGTTTACGATATGGCCTTCTGAAGCTTCCCAGAGCTCGTCAAATAATTTAATGTCAGGAAGCTTAACTGTTTCCGGGCGCTGAACACCAAGCTTTTGAGGAGAAATAAAAGGACCTTCCAGATGAATGCCCATAATTTTTGCGCCTTCCTCGTGGCCCATTGCTTTTACAATTGCCCTGAGTTTTTCTTTCATTTCTTCTGTAGAAGAAGGATACATTGTAGGATTAAAAGCGGTAACTCCGTACTGCGCAAGATCCTTTGACATTTGAAGAATACCCTCTGTAGTACAGCAGTCTGTGCCATTTCCCTTAAAGCCGTGAATATGGGTATCAATCATTCCCGGCATAATGTAATTACCTTTTGCATCTATGAGCCGTGTATCCGGCCCAAAGTTCATTTTCTCAAAACGTTCTTCGCTGAAGGTGTCTTTGACTTTAGAATCTTCTATGAGGACTGCAGAACGCTGCTGGTTACTTGTAAGGCCTGTAAGAACAATTCCATTATGAATACATAATGTCATAAAACCTCCTATTCGAGTGTACCCTCGTAATAAAGATAGTCGAGTGAATGCAGTAATTTTTTATGCTGTTCAAGACGGTGTTTGAAATCTTCAAAATTCTTGTTTTCTTCCGGCAGCCAGAAGGTTTCTGCGGCGGCACAAAAGCGTGGGAAAAGAAGGTATTCTGCATTTCGGGAGAAAGGAAGCTTTTCGCTCCACAAGGCACATTCGCCACCAAGAATAAGCTCCTTTTGTTCTGGTTTTTTAAGCTTGAGTTCTTTTCCTGCCGGAGAGAAGCTGTAAGCTTTTTTAGAGGTAGTAACTCCGAGACGTCCCGGTTCTTCAAAGGAATCTTTATTTTTGAAATTAAAATAATAGAATTCGCATGGAGACATTATTACCTTATGATTCATAGAAGCGGCTTTTATTCCGCCTTCTGTTCCTCGCCAGCTTTGAACAATTACATTTTCAGGAAGGGCATTGTGCTTGTTATTGTCGAGAACTTCATCCCAACCAACTGGTACTTTACCAAGTGCTGCAACCATAGAAGCAATTTTTGTTGTTCCCCAGGCCTGAAGCTGTGCCGTAGAATCAAGTCCTTCTTTTTTCATGCGGGCCTGACATTTAGGACATACCTCCCAGCGCTCGCGAGGACATTCATCTCCACCGATATGTATGTATTTTGACGGAAAAAGCTTTGTGATTTTTTTCAGAGCAGCCTCATAAATTGTAAAGATATTATCATTGCCAAGGCATAAAACATCAGGGAAAATACCCCAGCGGTTTTCAACTTTATAAGGACCGCCTGTACAACCGTATTCGGGATAAGCTGCAAGCAGGGCAGAGGAGTGCCCTGGAAATTCTACTTCAGGAATAATTTCAATACAGCGTTCCTGTGCATAGCGGATTATGTCTTTAATTTCTTCGTCTGTATACCAGCGGCGGATTGTTTTCCCTTCATCATAATAACCATCTTCTGAAGGCGGCATTGTAAGATCTGAGCGTACAGAGCCTGTTTCTGTAAGCTTTGGATAGCCCGGAACTTCAAAACGCCAGCCCTGATCATCCGTTAAGTGCCAGTGGAAAATGTTGAGTTTATGAAGCGCACAGGCATCGAGCATCTTTTTAATAAAGGTAGTGGAATAAAAGGAACGACTAGTGTCTAAAAGAAAGCCACGCCAGCTATGAAAAGGCTTGTCCTTAATAGTAAGCTCCGAAAGTTCTCCGTTACTTCCGTTTATAAGCTGAGCTGCAGTTATACAGCCATAGAAGGCTCCGTTTATTTCTGATGCACAGATGATTATTCCGTCAGAAGTAATGCTTAAGGTATATGCTTCCGATGCCTGCTGTTGCTGTGAGGTATGTAATTTTATAATAACCGGAATGCCGGACTGTGAGGTATTAATGCCTGCAACAGAAAAAGCAGTCTGTATTTTATTGTGAATATCTTCCTTTGTTTCTCCATTTATACATATTGAAACTGATTTTGAAGAGAAATTGAAGTTTTTTGAGCCTTTTTCATAAGAAAGAGGCTTTGGTATTACTGTCATTGTGTTATCCATGGTTTGAATTATAAATCAACTTTTTATGTAAGTACAGAGAAAAAACAAACAAAAAGCAAAAAAAGGGTGAAAATTAGGTAAAATTCACTAGAATCAACAGAAAATTTGTTTGACAACAGCTTGTATATGGGTTTACTATCTAGGTAAGTACAAAGGGTGTACAAAAAAGGAAGATAAACTGGAGGATTCTATGAAAAAAATGGTAACAGCCGTTATGGTTGCGGCAGCAGTGCTCGGCTCTGTTTATGCGCTGGGTGACAAAAAATCAAAGCAGACAGTTATTACTGTTCTGGACTATCAGGATGCAACAGCTCCAAACTCTTTTGATGATAACAAGCTGATTTGGGAAGCTTTTGAAGCAGCTCATCCTGATATTAAGATTGAGCGAGAGGTATTGTTCAACGAGCCTTTCCATCAGAAAACCGCCGCTTATGCAGCTTCAGGAAAAATGCCTGATGTATTCTATATGTGGCCCGCTGGTCGTTCTTCTGCTATTCATGAAAAAAAGCTTGCAAAGGATCTTACTCCATTTATGAAGAAGGATAGAATCTATGATGACTACAGCAAGGCTTGTGTTGATCCTGCAGCACAAGCTTCCGGCTATGTAGCAGAAATTCCTTTTGGTCTTACTGTAAGCCACATGCTTTATGTAAATAAGGCTGTTCTGGAGGAGTGCGGACTTTCTATTCCAAAGACTTACGAGGAGCTTAAGGCTCAGGTTCCTGTACTTAAGGCAAAAGGATATGAAACAATTCTCATGGCTAATATGGATGACTGGGTTATGCAGTCTTGTCTCTTCTCTTGTGTAGCAGGACGTTTTGGTGGTGCTGACTGGGCAGATAAGATTAAGGCTGGTAAGGCTAAGTTTACAGACAAGGCTTTCCTTGATGCAGTTAAATTCATTAAGACACTTTATGATGACGGAGTTCTTTCACAGAAGACTCTTGCAACTTCTTATGGTGATGTAGTAGGTCAGTTTGCTTCAAAGAAGGGTGCATATCTTATCGATGGTGACTGGCGTGTTGGTGCCTTCCTTACAGATTCTTCTACTGGTAAGGCTCTTATTTCTCCTGCAGATCAGGAAAAGAATATTGAGCTTATCAACTTCCCTGCAATTCCAGGTGAAAAGATTCATGGTTCAAACTCTTCAACTCTTGGTGTTGGATATGGTATGAGCTCAAAGCTTAAGAAGGGTTCAAAAGAAGAAAAGGCTGCATGGGAGCTTATTAAGTGGCTTTCTGGACCTTATGTTCAGCAGAGAAGACTTGATACTGGTGCTGCTTTCCCATCTTTGAACAGCGGACTTTCTTATAATAAGCTTGAGCCTCTTTCTGTAAAGAGAGCAAACTTCTATACTGCTCAGACAATTTCTACTCCTGTGTTTGACAGTGTATTCGAAGGTGATGTTCCATCTGTGCTCAATGCAGATCTTCAGGCTCTTGGTCTTGGAAAGAAAACTCCTGAGCAGGTTTGTAAAGATGTACAGGCTGCCTGGGAAGCAAGAAAATAATAAAAAATAACTAAAGGGCTTCCGGTATATCCTTTCCACCGGAAGCCTTTTTTGTAAGGAAAAACTATGAATAAAAAGAATATAATCCTTGTAAGTAAGGCTTGTCTTTTGCTTTCTATGCTCGGCTTTTGTATTCCCGTATTTGATGACGCAAATGGTTTTGCAGCACTGATTTATTTTCTGGGAGCCGGAGAGGGAGCCTTATATATTTCGATTGGTATTGCATTGATTCTTTCTTTTCTTGCAATGGCAGCATCAATCCTTTTTTCTACTATTCATAAAAAAATAAAAGCTTCGGTAGACTGGTCATTGATGGCCCTTATTGTTGTAACGACACTTTTTTCATTTATTACAGTTAAAAACTTTACAGATGAAGATGTAGAATTTTCAGCCGGCTTTTATTTTATGATTTATGGTATAGCTGCACATGTAATTGTTTATCTGTATTCAACGCTGCTTGGTGAAAATCTTTCTACAAAATCAGAAGAAAAGCGTGCTTACTGGATGCTTTCTCTGCCTGCCATAATATTTTATTTTGGCGTAATGACCTTTCCATCAATCTTCTCAGTTGTTTTGAGTCTCACAAATTATTCAGGCGGCTCTCTTTTTGAAGAAGGAGCTTTAAAGTTTGTAGGCTTCAAAAATTACATAAAGGTTTTTACAGACCAGTATTTTTACATTTCTCTGAAAAATAACTTCTGGATTGTTTTAGTTTCTGTCTTCGGACAACTTCCGCTCGGCTTCTTCCTGGCTTATGTGCTTACCCGCGGTCTTGTAAGGGGCAGGGACTTTTTCCAGACAATGATATATCTTCCGTGTGTTATTTCTACAGTAGTAATCGGTATTCTGTTCCAGACCTTCTTTTCTTCTCACGGAGCATGGACAGAAATAATGAAATGGTTTAATCCGACTTATGAGTGGACCATGAACTCTCATCCAATGATTCCGGTTTTGTTTGTAATCTTATGGATGTACACCGGAACCTACCTGATTATTTTTATGGCAAACCTTCAAAAAATTGATCCGCAGATTATGGAAGCAGCAACAATTGACGGCGCTACCGAATGGCAGGTGCTCTGGCACATTATCTTCCCTGAGCTTTCCGGAGTATTTGTAATCAGTGCAATTCTTGCAATTTCCGGTTCGCTTAAATCCTTTGACCTTATCTATGTAATGACAGGTGGAGGGCCTGCTAAGCAGACTTATGTACTGTCACTTTATATGTTTGATAAAGCCTTCCGTGGTGCATCTGATTATCCTATGGCTAATACGATTTCTACAATTATGGTTGTAATCAGTCTGGTACTGATTGGAATTGTAAAAACTCTGGAAAAGAAATTTGGTGCTAAGGAGGAGTAGTGTATGAACGTGTTTGAGAAAAAAGGTCCTAAGCATATTATTGCACAGATTGTAATTTATATTGTTTTGATTTTCTTTACATTTATGGCCTTGTATCCGCTCCTGTGGCTTTTGTTTTCTTCGTTTAAGACAACCCAGGAATATCAGATGACAAGTAAGCTTGCTCTACCAAAGGTATGGTGGTGGCGGAATTATATTGATGCCTGGATTCGCGGAAAATTTGGAAGACTGTTTTTAAACAGTATTTTCTATACCGGAATTTCTACAATTGCGATTCTTTATTTTTCTATTGCAGCCGGCTTTGCGTTTGCCAAGCTTCCGAATAAAACAACCGGATTTTTTTATAAGAGCTTTGTAATTGGTGTTTTAATTACGCTTCAGTGTATTATGATTCCGCTGTTTTTTATGGCTAACTGGACCGGATTATATGATACAAGACTTGGAGTTTTAATCTGCTATATTGGTATTGGTATGCCTATGGGAATCTACCTTACAACAGAGTTTATACGCAGTATCCCGAGCTCGCTTGTTGAATCTGCGCGAATAGACGGTGCCCCATACCTGCAGATTTTCTTTGATATTATTTTCCCAATGTCTAAGCCTGTTGGAATTACTCTTGCAATTCTTACGATTACCGGAACCTGGAATGAGTTCATGCTGATTAATATTCTTGCCAGCAGCGAAAAGATAAAGTCTCTGCCGGTTGGTGTTCAAAAATTCTCAGGTGCTCTTGCATCGGACTATGGAAAGCAGTTTGCCGCTCTTATGATCAGCATTATTCCGATTATTATCTTTTATGGTATTTTCAGAAAGCAGATTACAAAAGGTGTTGCGGCTGGTGCCGTTAAGGGTTAAAATTGCATTATGCACGTAAATAATGACTACCAGCGTAATGCAAACCTTTCCAGAATTTTTGAGACTGTCTGGAAAAATCCTAATTTCAGCAGAATTGATATTGCACGAAAGCTTGAGCTTTATCGTTCTACAGTTTCTAACATAATCGGTACGCTGGTTGAGTCTAACCTGATTAGCGAGGGTGAGCGTGGTGTTCCCACGGAAAAGGGTGGGCGCAAACCGGTTTTTCTTTCTGTAAATCCTAATTTTGGTAGTGTAATTGGAATTGAGATTCAACTGGACAGCTATCATGTATGCGTTGTAGGGTTTGACGGGGAAACGATTTATGAGACGGAAGGAACAACTCCCGCTGATGTACAGCTTTTAGATAAACCGGAAGAACTCTTTGTTTTTATGGTTGATTCAATAATCAGGCAGATTATTCCTGCTGTAAATGCCGGTTCTGTAAAACCACTTGCTATAAGCATTGGACTTCCGGGTATTATTGATATTGATAACGGTATAATAAAACATTCTGCACCATTCCGGCTTAAGGAATTTAATTATGCACAGATTCTTGGGCAGCGTTATGGGATTCCGCTTTTTATGGAAAACGATGCCCGCTGCTGTTCCTGGCTTCAGCTTGCATTGAATAAGTCTTCTGATAAAAAGGATTTTTTGTGCGTGCTTGCAAGAAACTATGCGGGTAATCCGTTACTGACATATCCTGAAAGCTACGATAAAGGAATTGGTATAGGTCTTTCTATTACAATGAATGGTCGTGTAATAAATGGAAGAAACTATGGTGTAGGGGAATATATTTCCCGTTCCTGGACAACGTATCAGAAGGGGCAGACAGGCTTACCTGAAGCTGTATTAAAAACTGTGGACAGCGTAGATGATTCGTATGCGGAATGGGTAAAAGATTTATTCGGTACTCTTACCATGATGGTTCCGCTGCTTGAACCGGAAACTATTTTCGTTCATGGACAGCCACAATCCCGTCACGACTTTATGCTTAAGGTTATAGAAGAAAGCATTCCTCAATTTTCTTCAATAGTAAAATACTGCGGTTCTGAACTGATTATTATGGATGATGATGCGTATGATATTTCTAAGGGGGCGGCCCTTATGTGTATTCAAAAGTTATATGAAGTTCAGATGCTGGAAGCAAAGCCGTCTTATTCAGTTTTGAAATGGGATGATTTATTTGAGCTGCATAAAAGAAGTATTAACGGCAGTTTGTTAAACATATAAAAAAATACCACACAGATTCGGAATTGCTAACGTATTTTCGAATCCGTGTGGTTTTATTATTTTAAATTAGTCAGCTAAATTCTTATATTCTTCAAACTTAGCAGCTACTTCTTCATCCTGTTTTGTAAGGAGTGAAACAACTACTGTCACTACAAGACATACAATGAAGGCTGGGAGAATCTCGTATACATCAAAGATTCCGCCGTGGAGGTAGTGCCATGCAACATCAGTTACACCACCACAGATAAGACCTGCAATTGCGCCAGTTGCTGTAGTTCTCTTCCAGTAAAGGGCAAGAAGAATAAGAGGTCCAAAGGTTCCTCCGAATCCAGACCATGCAAAAGATACAAGTCCGAAGATTGAACTGTTTGGATTAAGGGCAAGAATAAGACCAAGAATAGCAATTACGAAAACTGAGATACGGCTTACAAGAAGTACCTTCTTGTCGTCTGCATCCTTTTTGATAAGTCCCTTATAGATATCCTGACCGATAGCAGAAGAAGCAGAAAGGAGCTGAGAGTCTGCTGTAGACATAGCAGCTGCAAGAATACCACAGAGGAAGAGACCTGCGATAAAGGCAGGGAACATCTTCTGCATTGTGTGGCTGAATACTGCTTCCTGAGTACCTGCTCCGAGAACCTTAAGACCTGCAGTTGTTACTTCAGAAGCATTAGCTCCAAGAAGAAGTCCCTTGTTCAAAAGATATGCAGTTCCGAGAGTACCAATCAAAATAGCACCGATGTAAGAAATAATCATCCAGATAATTCCTACGCGGCGAGCAGTTGTAATTTCTTTATTTGAGCGGCAGCCCATAAAGCGAACGATGATGTGAGGCATTCCGAAATATCCGAGACACCATGCAAAGGCTGATACTGCAGACATAGCACCAAAGGTTTTGTTGCCAGTGAATGCTTTGAGCATTGCAGCACCAAACTCACCGTTTGTTGCACGTTCTGTAAAGCTCTGAACCTGATTTACAGCGTTACCAAAGCCTCCGAGGCTTGCAATAATTACAACTCCAGAAATTACAAAGGCGATGAAAATCAAGCTGCCCTGAATAAAGTCTGTAGTACAAACTGCGCGGTAACCACCGAGGATTGTATATGAAAGAATAATTACAAAACCGATGAGAAGACCTGTATTCCAACTGAGTCCGAAAACTGAATTGAAAAGCTTTGCGCAGGCTACGAAACCAGATGCTGTATAAATTGTAAAGAAAACAACAATAAAGAATACTGATACAATAGAAAGAATATGTGTTTTATCGTTGAAACGGTTAGAAAGGAATTCCGGAATTGTGATGGAATCTTTATAGGTAATTGAACACTTGCGCAGCGGCTTTGCAATAAAGAGCCATGCAAGGTAAGTACCTGCAATAAGTCCAATGGCTGTCCAGAAGGTTTCTTTAAATCCTCCAAGATAACAAAGTCCAGGGAGCCCCATCAAAAGCCATGCAGAAGAGTCAGATGCTTCTGCACTGAGGGCTGTTACCCAAGGTCCAACCTTTCTTCCGCCGAGGAAGAAGTCAGATGCCGAATTGTTGTTTTTTGCATTACGAAGGCCTACGAAAACCATAAGACCGAGGTAAAGCACAAAAGCAATAATCATCGCAATTGTCTGTGAAGTCATTTTTTATACCTCATTTAAAAATAATTAATTTCTTTATTATAACTGTTTAGCGTGTTATTCTCAATAGAAACTCAAATTAAAAATAATTATTTGAGACCACGGAAAAAAAATAATGGGCGTGAGCGGAACCGATGCAAAACTGCATCGAGGGGTATTTGGCGCTTAGCCATGAAAAGAATCCGAGGATTTTTGCTTGCAAAAACCGCAGGATTCTTACACAAAAACCAGCTCGCCCGCAGTTTTGCAATCGGCGCAGCGGAAGCCCATTATTTTTTTTATTCTTGCCTTTTAAAGTATAAATAATTATATTTAAATTGAGGTATAAATATGGCTGAATGTACACACAATTGCGATTCTTGCAGAGAGAAGTGCGAAAAGAGAGATATGCAGGTAAGTCTGCATAAAGACAGCAAGGTAAAGAAGGTTATTGGTATTGTCAGTGGAAAGGGCGGTGTAGGTAAATCGCTTGTAACAAGCCTTCTTGCTGCAAAAGTAAATAAAGACGGCTTCCGTACTGCTATTCTGGATGCTGATATTACAGGTCCTTCTATTCCGGAAAGTTTTGGCGTAGGAGATGAACGTGCCCAGGCAGTAGAAGGTGAAGACGCACTCACTCCAGTTGTAACTGATTCTGGTATTCAGCTTATGTCTATGAACTTTCTGCTTCAGAATGAAACAGATCCTGTTATCTGGCGCGGTCCTGTAATTGCAGGCGCTGTAAAGCAGTTCTGGACAGATGTTATATGGAAGGATGTTGATTTTATGTTTGTGGATATGCCACCGGGAACCGGAGACGTACCTCTTACAGTATTCCAGTCTCTTCCAATTGATGGAATTATTGTTGTAAGCTCACCACAGCAGCTTGTACGTGTAATTGTAGAAAAGGCTGTAAACATGGCAAACATGATGAACATTCCAATTCTTGGAATTGTTGAAAACATGAGCTATGTAAAATGCCCTGACTGCGGTAAAGAAATTACAGTATTCGGTAAGAGCAATATTGATCAGATTGCAAAGAGCTTT
>CAMJNC010000062.1 GCA_946407195.1 uncultured Treponema sp.
TCATTTACAGTGTCATTTACAGTGTCATTTACAGTGTCATTTACAGTGTCATTTACAGTGTCATTTATCGGGTCATTCGCCCTAAACATCATCATAATGTCATTTGGATGAACTGTATATTCCGGCTCTTCAATTCCGTATTCCTTACAAAGATTACAAATCTTTTCTATACCACGCCCCCAGCTTTCTATAAAGCCCGCTCTAAAGAATGTATTGGCAATATCCGGGTTATGGGGAAGCGAGCGATGTTTTTGCATTAAAGTGTCAGCTGTCCAGTTAGCAGGAAAAACACAATCGTTGCTGATATAAAGCTTATCCTTGTAAACGCTGATTTGTACAGGCACACCAACAGAAAAATCCTGATGAATAAGCGCATTGAACACAGCTTCTCGAACAGCATCTTTTGGGAATGGATAATGCTCTATGCGAGTAATATTGTCATAAGAAATTTCTGCCGTCAGATATTTTGTATAAAGTAAGTCTATTACCCTGTCTGCCTGAATCATAAGAGAACCATGAACTTCATCCTGATAGCGCAAGTCTGCGTCAGTTTCAAAAAAGCCGATTTTTACAAATGAACCTGTTATCCATTTTTCCGGATTGCGATGGAAGAGCAAAACCGCTGCCCGCTTAAGCATAGTTCCGTCAAGAAGATTCAGTTTCTCAAGCAAATCCTGGTTCGAAAGCTTCAAGTCATCCTTACTCATTCTTCCACTACGAATTGCTTCACGGTGGAAAATATCAAAGCTTTCTTTATCAAGGTCATCAACACTCACATTTTCAAGCGGAACAGAATCCCAGTTTTTACCAGTCTTACGCAAAAGAAAATTTGTCAGCGCCGAACCTTGCAAAAGCTGTTTTGTGCTTCCAGTTCTATAATGATATTCACCCTTGTAATTCACAGGATAAGGATTATCTTCAACAGTGATTTTAATAACATCAAGTCCGTTCTCAGTAATCAAATCCACATCAACAATCAATCCAAGAGCATCACGAACTTTATTCGGAATATCTTCCATAAGTTTCTTTGAATCAGCAACGCCACAAACAGAACCGTCATCACGCTTACCAATGTAAAGCACACCGCCCTGAGCATTTGCAAAACCGCAAATCCATTTGAGATATTCATCACGCCAAGATTCTTTGTATTCGATTAACTGGGATTCGGACATTATTGTTTCTCCATATTAAATCAATCAGGTAATAAACGAGATTTTTCTCTATAATATACTGCACCCCAAGGCATGCGTCTTTCTTTTGGGTATGATATAAAAAGAAAACGTTTTGCTCTTGTTATAGCAACATACAAATCATTCTTTTCTTGTTGCAACTGAACACCACCTGCTCTAACTGCTCTATAATCAGGAAAAGTAAGGTCATCCATACCTATAAGAAAAACGATGTCATTTTCTTGACCTTTCATTGTGTGAACAGTACTTAATGAAACACCTTGCTTTTCTTCAAAATTTGTAGTCTGCCCTAATGAAATTGAATTATGAAATGCTGCTAATGATCTTTTGTTTGTAGTCTTTGCATATTTATACCAGGCTTTTTCAATCATCTCAAAATCCGAGAATGCTAGAGCTTTTTCGGTATCATCATAATAAGTGATATCAGGTATTTTATTTCTTATTTCTTTTATTATTTGTATAAAATTACTTCCATCATCTTTTAATAAAATTATTGACCTCAATAATTCTTTCTCAAACACATCATCAAAAGACTCGATTAGTTCTTCCAAAGAAGTGGCATTATGGTTAAAGCAAAGAAGATTCTTTAATTCAGAAAAATGCAGAAAATCATTTGAATTAATTCGTATTTTTATTGCTAATTCAAATATATTTCCAAAATACGATTCTAATTCAAAAATTCTTTGTGTATTTTTATAAAAATATGGAATATCATTATTTTTAAGTTCTTCTTCAACATTTTGAAGAACATATTTTGTACGACCTAAAATAGAAATTTTGTCATAAGTAATTTCACCCTCGATATCTTCATGTTTCTTTTGTATGAGCAAATCATTAATTTTATTTACTACATATTTTGCTTCTTCATACTGATCATTAAAGTCATGTACTTCACATATTCCATTTTTAACAGTATTCATCAATTCTGCTGAATCTGGAATTATTTTATTTGCATATTCAAGAACTTTTTTGGATGATCTAAAATTTTCTTTTAATTCAAAAACAGTTGGTCTATAATCCTTTATAAACTCATCAGCCATATATTTGCTATTTGAGCCGATAAAACCGTAAATACATTGTTTCTCATCTCCAACTAACATTATATTAGGAGCTTCTGTTCCAATTAGAGCTTTTAACAACATATATTGTGCTTTATTCATATCTTGTGCTTCATCAACACAAACATATTCAAAATTTCGTCTATATAAGGATGCAACATTTGGATAAGAAATAAATAATCTATAAACTTCTAATAATAAATCATCGAAATCGATAGCATTTAAAGATCTTAAGTAATTCTTATAACCAAAATATAATAATATTATTTCTTCATCTTCAATTTCTTTTTTTATTTCATTATCTAGAATTACATTACGTTTAATTTTTGAAATTGCTTCAAGACAAGAATATTTAAAATTATTGCGTTCTTTATCTGTTTTTATTTGATAAGATTCCTTAAATGTTGGAATTTGAGAAATAACTTCTTCAATTATTTTAAGACGGTCAGAATCCTCTGAAAAAACTTGTGGAAGTTTTGAATATCCAATTATATGTCCATGTTTTTCTAAAACGTAATTACAAAAAGAATGAAAAGTACCAACTAATAACTTTTCATCCAAATTATCAACATCTTGTAAACGATTTCTTATTTCTTCAGAAGCTTTATTAGTAAATGTTATAGCAAGAATTTTCCTCTTAGTTATTTTTGTTAGACGCTTTATTCTTTCAGTCAGAACCCTTGTTTTTCCACTGCCTGCGCTTGCTTTTACCAATATAGCCCCTATTGAAAAGGAAGCGACTGCTTCTTGTTTTTTTGATAGAGTTATTACAGACATATATGTAAATCCTCCTTTATCTTATCAAATAATTGCCGAACTATTTGAGGTATTCCCATTGCCGAATTCGCAATATTATTTGCAACTTCTGGTGCAATCTCTGTTTTATTAGATGTCATAATATCATTTAATACTTTTAAATATCCTTCATCACCTGAATAATCTCGAATATCATCTTTATAAATATGCTGGCCACAACAATCACAAATTTCAGAAGTTTCATAACGTCCGCGAGAAGTGCCATTTCTTGATTCTATATATTTAGATATATAATCACTGTCGTTCTTAATCGATTTTATTGCTTCTTCAATTTCTTCTTTATATCCTTCATCAATAAGCATTTGTTCAAAATCTGAATTATTCTGAATAATTACTATATTTTGTATTTCATTTAAATCTGACTCTAATCCTGTTAATCGTTTGTATGCTTTTAAAACATTTTTTTGAGCTTTTACTTCACCATCACTAAAAATATACCATGGAATATTAAATTTACTTGCTAGATAGATAAAAGGAAAATAATTACCACATCCTCCAACACCAACAAAATCTATACCTGATGAAATAGGATTATATCCGAAATATTTTTCTGCAAAAATTGGTAAAGCTTGTTCTTCTGTTTCACCTTCAAAAAAAACAAGTGCCTTAGAAAAAATAATTTCACCCTTTGTATTTAATACTTTCTGTTTCAGAGAACGAATATCATTTACTTCAAGATTAGTTTTATCTAGACTACCACATAATACATTTTCATGATTTTTATACATATTCCTTAATTCAAAAATATTAGCAGTAGCTGCAATATAAGGAGAATGTGTTGATACAATTTTTTGTCCAGGCATTTCTAAAATTTGTTTATACAGTCTTTTTTGAGCATCTGGATGTAAATGAGCTTCCGGTTCTTCTATTGTAATTATTGGATAAAAAGGTAATTCTTTAGATTCTGCAATTTTTTGATGTTGAAGAATAAAAGATTTGAATGTCAACAAAGAAGACCAACTTCTGGTACCCATTCCATGATAATCCATAGTATAGCTATTAACACTATTACCATAATGTATAGTTATTCCCTTATTTAAATCTCGAATCTTTTTTGTAAATGGAGTAATGGATACTTCTGAATTATCATTATCTATTGCTGATTCAATTTCTTTCAATGTGTTTTGAACATCTGTTAATACAGTACTATTAGCAATTGCAGTCTCATTTAGCTGTTTTATCTGTTCTTCTAGTTCCTTTAATTTTTCAGGTGTATAAGATTTAGATACTTCTGAAAGTAATTTTCCAATAAAAGATGTTCTAAATTTTATATCCTCGACTATATCTCTTTGTGCTTCTATATAAAAAAATGGTATAGAATCTCTTTTAAAGTTTGAATCTGTCGTAGAAATATCTTGCCATTGCTCGCCTTCAGATGGAATCCAATTTTTAAGTATTTTATGTTTTCTAGCAAAATTCGAAATGGATGCATCATAATCAAAAACAGTTCTTAATCCAACAAAAGAATTACCATCTGTATCCATTTGTATGCAGCTTTCTGTAAATATTGTTTCCCATTGCTCAGAAAAAGAAGCTATTTTATTTCCATTTTCATCAGTCGGAATAAAAAGGATATCAATAATGATTTGTTCTATTGTGCCATTCTCATCAACGAAAAAATCTTCTTGTGTTAGGAAATTAGTATTACCTAAAGCAAGTTGTAATGCTTTTAAAACTGAAGTTTTTCCAACATTATTACAACCCGTTAAAACCGTTATATTGTCTAATGGAATGGAAATATCTTTTAACCCTCGAAACCCTGAAATTCTTATTTCAGCTATTTTTATAGATTCCATATTTATATTCTCCTACATACTATTCAATTAAGCATTTAAATAAGAATGCTTCAAGTTGAGAATTATTAAATTCAAATTTTGTTTTTACTTCTACAACAAAATTTGTTAAATCCCAGTTATTTTCATAACTATAGGAAATAGAATTACTATCACTATTATAATTATAGAATTTCGAACCATAGAGAGAGAACATATCCATATTTTCAGGAAGTTCGAGATCTGCTAACGAAATTGGCTCTTCATTATTTATAAACTGATGTACGATAAGATTGATTAAAAACTTTTTTTCTTCAAGATCCAGACATTCAATACATTCTTTTGCTTTTTCTTGACTAGAATCATTAGAATGATAAAAATCATAAATAATTGAAAAAATATCTATAGAAGTAAAATTATAAAATGTTAATGCTTTTTCGGGTTCTACGATATGAATTTTACAATCTGAACTTTTTTGTATTTCAGAAATTGCATTTCTTAATTTATCTTTATGCTCAATAGAATCTGTACAAAAAACAATATACAAATCTTCTGTTTTCCAAATTCCTTGAGCTTCAAAAAGTTGTGCTTTTAGAGTTTTTAACCAATCTTTATTTTTTATATCATCATATGATTTTATTTGAAACCCAATTTTATGATAATCGGAGTTTGCCTGATACTTTAGCAGTACATCAACTCCATCATCAGTTACACCTTGAATATCATAACAATCATTATAATAAGGATTAATTAATTTTGCTAAATTTTCGAAATTAGTTTTAAATCTTGGAACTAACTTAGTATTGTGCTTTAATTTCTTAAAGTCAGCAGTATCTGTAGCATTATAATTATTAATACTCAAAATTTGAAAAATTAATTCATTTACTTCTTTTGACATTTCACTTTATCCTTACACCAACCTAATTTTACCCGTCAGGAGTTGCTGCATCATGGCGGTTTTGAGGTTGCGGTATTTTTCTAGTTTTGTGTTTAAGGTTTCTATTTCTTTGTCCATGCTGGAAAGAACATTGGCGATGGCGGTTTGTTCTTCTTCTGTCGGGATTGCAATTTGTATGTCTTCAATATTTTTTGCAGTCAAACTTGGAACGCCACTTGCCTCGTTCATAGATAGCCAATCAATAAGACAAAATTTATAGAATAAATATTTTGGATTTAAAGATTTGAAATCATAGGTGTAAAACAAAGTGTCTACAGTCCAGATCTTTCCAGAATGATACTGAGGTTTATCTATCGTTCCTTTTCTACCTATGCAAACGGTTTCTCCTTCATAGAGGAAATCATTTACAGAAGTCATATATCCGCCAGTACCATAAACAGGCACATTACCAGATTTTAGATTCTTATAATCTTTTCCATGTCCGATTTTCAGCATTTCATCCAAACTCTTCACTTCCCAGTCTTCGGGGATGGGGCCGAGTTCGGTTTGTTTGTAGGCTGGGGATTTGGTTTGCGGGCCAAACCCTGGGAGGCGTTTTTTGCCGGTGAGGAGATTTTGCATTGCGCCCTGTTTGATATTCTTTTTCTTTTGTATGAGTTTTTCTGTTGTTGAAATAAGTGTATCTACATCGGAAAGGGCTTTTGCGATTCGTTGTTGTTCTTGAAGAGGTGGCAGAGGTAAATAAATCTTTGACAATACTGTACCATTTGTTAATGCGCGTGTTGTATATGTACAGTTTTGTATAATAAAATTTCGTATAGAGTTGGTAGAAAAGCAATATTTACAATAACATAAATCAAATAAATTCTTTTTAGGTCTAGCCCTAAGAATAAAACCACTAAATACACAATTTTCGATATCTTCTAGCAAAACAGAAGTCAATCCCACTTCATCTGGAGTTTCTGATGTACGTGTAAAGAAAACATCTCCTTTTTGAGTATTAAAACGTTTGATTTCATCCTTATTTAAGTATACTTTACCCTTTATTATATCTTTTGTTATGCCTTTATTATTATAAACATCTGTATAATTGATTATTGGAACACCATAACCAAAGAATTCTTTAGCTTTATTAAGACCATTCTTAAAATCATAAACTTCTCCAATTGTTATTACTTCCCAATCATCAGGAATCAATCCAATTTCTGTCTGCTTCATCATCTGCTCCTACAACTTAAATCCCATCTGAGCAAGATGAGCGGCAACTTCTTTTTCTTCTTCTGCGAGTTTTTCGGTGAGTTCGGGAAGGGTGTTTTCGTATCGCTCGTAGAGTTCAACAATGCGTTTTGTAAGATAATTTGCAACAGTTACATAAAGATTCTGGATTCCCTGGTCAATTGTTTTGTACCATTTGCGGTTTACAAGAAGGTCTGTTATTTCTGAGTCGGTAAAAGTGTCGTAGCGTTTGCGGCAGTTCTCGTCCAGCTTCTTTTTAAGGTCAACAATTGTTTTCTTTTGCGATTTTATAGAAGCTTCATAAGCTTTGCACTTTTTAAGGATTTCAGTTTCCTGCGAAAGTTCATCATCCTCTGTGTTTTCTTCTACAAATTCTTCAAACTCGCTTTCTGTCTGGCTGAGTTTTTCTTCTGCTTCTTCGATTGTTTTCTGTTCTGCTTCAAAAAAGGCATCAAGAACAATCTGCTTTGGGATAAGGCGGCCTTCCCAGCCGATTACTTTTGGTTCTTTTGACTTCTTTTCTTTTGCGGAATCTTTCTTTGCCTTTTTGCTTTCTTTTGGTTCTTCCTTTATATCATCAGTTACTTTTGCAAGCTTGTAACCAAGTTCATCCTGAATAACAAGAAGGACATCATCATTCATTGTTTCGTTCCAGTAAGCAAGAAGAACCTGATAAACATCGTATTTATCGAGCAGTTCGAGCTTTGTGAACTTAGAAAGAATTTCTTCTGAAAGTTTTAAGATGATTTCTTTGTTTGAATCTGCCGGTTTTAGGTTTGTAAGAATTGGATTTGCAAATGTCTTCCATTCTTCAAAGGCTTTATTTACTTTTTTGTTGTATTCAAGGAATTCTGCGTTTTCTGTGATTGTCTTGTGAACATCATCTTTTTGGATGAGAAGTTTGTAAAAGCCTTTTCGTCCTGTGTATTCACCAAAGATTTCTTTTTTAAGATTTGGGAAAACATTCCAGAAGTGAGGAATATTGTCTATATCTTCCTGCGGGATTCCACCGTAAAGATGCGCCTCGATGCTCTGCAAATCTTCTTTTTCGCTTGAATCGATGTAGCGAGGAATGTTCAGGTTATAGGCATTCTTTTCGATGATTTCTGCAAAAGGAACAAAACGGCTGAAGCCTGGAACCTCGGTCATTGAATTAAAGGTTGTTACAATTTTGTAAATATCCTGCTCGCGAAGACGGTTCTTGTCTCCATCTTTGATAAAACCGTGACTGGCATCAATCATAAAAATACCGGTGCGGTTTGCTGTATTTTCTTTGTCGAGCACGATGATGCAGGCCGGAATTCCAGTTCCATAAAAAAGATTTGCAGGAAGTCCGATTATTCCTTTTATAAGATGACGGTCAATTATGTTCTTACGGATTGTTTCTTCTGCATTTCCACGGAATAAAACTCCGTGCGGAAGAATGACGGCGGCTTTACCAGTGTTGTTTTTCATGGATTTGATGATATGCAAAAGCCATGCGTAGTCTCCGTTTTTCTCTGGAGGAAGTTCGTCATAATCATCAAATCGGCCATAAGGCTTTAAGCCGTCCATCCAGTTTTTCATGCTGAACGGCGGATTTGCTACGATGTAATCGAACTTTCGGAGCTTGGTGTCATCATTATCATCTTTGTACCATGGATCAGAAAAAGTGTTGTCTGAATGAATCTCCCCGGAAGGAATGTTATGAAGGACTACATTCATTTTCGCAAGACCAGCGGTGGAAATGTCTTTTTCCTGACCGTAAATTGCAAGCGGGAATGGAGCTTCATTTGCTGCGCGAATCAAAAGCGAACCAGAACCACATGCCGGGTCATAGATTGTTGCGTTTTTATCTGTACAATTTGATATGTCAATTACTTTGGCAAGAATGCGGCTTACTTCGGCAGGTGTATAGAACTGTCCCTTGCTCTTTCCGCTGGCAGTAGCAAAGTTTCGCATAAGATATTCGTAAGCGTCGCCGATAAGGTCATCATCTTCCGCCTTGTTGTTTTTAAAATCAAGCTCGGGCTTTTGGAAAATGGCAATAAGGCCTGTAAGTTTGTCCACCATTTCATCGCCTTTACCGATTTTTGATTCATCGTTAAAGTGAGCGTTATTTATGATTCCTGTAAGGTTGTTTGCTTCTGCAAGTTTTGCAATGAGCTTGTCTATTTCCTCACCGATGTTTTTGTTTCCTTTTAAGGCAACAAGGTCTTCAAAACTTGCGCCTTCTGGAATTGCGATTGCGCCGTAAGGGTCATCTTTGTATTTATCTGAAACGTATTTTATAAACAGAAGAGTCAGAATGTAGTCTTTATATTGAGAGGCATCCATACCGCCACGAAGCTTGTCGCAGCTTGCCCAAAGTGAACTATAAAGTTGTGATTTTTTAACTGCCATGCTTAAGTCCTGACTTTTTTATGTATAATAATTCTATTATATCATACTTCCCTCCCCTTGACAAAGTTTCTACGCATCAGTACATTAAAAAACAAATGAAAAACATCACTTACGCATACTATTATTACTGGTATTCTCACAAGACTTGCAGAGTTCTGGCAAAGTAGATGCTGATGTATATAAATCGGTAATTTCAAGGAACTCTGAAAAAGAGTTCCTTTTTTTTTGCCAAGAGAGGTATTTAAATGATTATTACATTAAAACACGGAACAACAGACCAGCAGATGAACGAGTTCATCGACTCATGGAAGCAGAAGGGCTTTGGAGTTCATGTATCAAAGGGTGAAAACCTTACTATTCTCGGACTCCTCGGCGACACCAGCTCGCTCGACACAGAAATGGTCAGCGCAAATCCTTTTGTTGATACAGTTCAGCGCGTATCTGCTCCGTATAAAATGGCAAGCCGAACCTTCCATCCGGAAAACACTGTTATTAAGCTTGCAACAACCACTTTCGGAAACGGAGACATTCCGGTAATTGCCGGCCCTTGTTCTGTTGAGACAGAAGAACAGGTTATTTCAATCGCCCGCGACGTTAAGGCAGCCGGAGCTAAACTTCTCCGCGGTGGAGCTTTCAAGCCACGCACTTCTCCATACAGCTTCCAGGGTCTTGGCGAACAGGGACTTCAGTTCCTCGTTTCTGCTAAAAAAGAAACAGGCCTTCCAATCGTAACAGAGCTTATGGATATCCGCCAGCTTAAATACTTTGATGACGTAGATGTTATTCAGATTGGCGCACGCAATATGCAGAACTTTGACCTTCTTAAGGAAATGGGAAAGGTTGGAAAACCAATTCTTTTGAAGCGTGGTATGGCTGCAACTGTAAAAGAGCTTTTGATGTCTGCTGAATACATTATGGCAAGCGGAAACGAAAACGTAATTTTGTGTGAACGCGGTGTACGCACTTTTGATAACTACACACGTAACTGTCTGGATGTAAGCATTGTTCCATACCTCCACAAGGTAAGCCACCTTCCAATCATCATTGACCCAAGCCATGCCTGTGGTCAGCGCTGGATGGTACCGGAGCTCGCAAAGGCAGCTGTAGCATGTAATACAGACGGACTTATTATCGAAGTTCATAACAATCCAGAAAAGGCACTCTGCGACGGTGAGCAGTCCCTCCACCCGACTGAGTTTGCACAGCTTATGAAGATTCTTCCACAGATTGCCGCAATCAACGGACGCCGCGTATGATTTACGCAATTGTAGGATTAGGAATTATGGGCGGTTCTGTCGCAAAGGCAATCCGCTCAAATATAATCAGCCGCGAAGATCCGGACGGTAAAATTCTTGCTCTGGACAAAAACAACGAGTCGCTTTTTGCCGCCCTCACCTCAGGAATCATTAATAAAGCCTTTACGCCAAGCGAAACAAACAAAATGCTAGCCGAAGCCGACATGGTTTTTGTCTGCCTCTACCCTGCTGCAACCCTGGACTTTTTCAAGGAGCACAAGGCTGATTTTAAAAATGGCGCAATAATTACCGACATCAGCGGTGTAAAGCATGACCTTGCTGCAGCCCTCGAGCAGAACGAAATTAAACCTGCCAATGCACACCTGATTTTAGGTCACCCTATGGCCGGCGGTGAAAAGGAAGGTTTTGCCGCATCTAAGGGCGAATACTTTTTGAATCATAATTATATTCTGATTAAGCCTAAGGGCGGATATGAGGATGAAGCAGTTGTCGAGAAATTCCGTAAGATTATCCGTGCTATGGGCTTTACCAGAATTACAGAGGTTGATGCTGACACTCACGACAACAAGATTGGCTTTACCTCTCAACTTTGCCACGTTGTTGCAAGTGCAATGGTAGAAAGCGCAGGCGATCCGGAAATTACAAGCTTCGGCGGCGGCTCCTTTGAAGACCTTACCCGCATTGCAATGATTAACGCACCGCTTTGGACAGAGCTCTTTCTTGCAAACCGCGAAAAGCTTGTGGCTCACATAGAAAATTTTGAGGCTCAGTTAGATAATCTTAAAAAACTGATTGAAACTCAGGACGCAAATGGGCTACAATCATTACTCGCAGACGTTCGTGAAAAACGAATTGCCATGCAGAAATAATTATGGACAATTTACTTTCAATAAAAGCATATGCAAGCCGCGAGGCTGTTCCAATCATGCAGGATGAAGGCTGTGATTTTATCTGCGATTATATCAAAGAGCACAACTGCAAAAATATCCTCGAAATTGGAACTGCCATCGGCTATTCTTCAATCCGCTTTGCAAGCCTAGCAGACGACATCAAGGTAACTACAATAGAGCTCGACATAGACCGTCACCTCAAGGCCGTAGAAAACTTTAAGGCCGCAGGACTTTCAGACCGCATTACTGCCATCCATGCAGATGCCCTTACCTGCCCGTTAGAAGGTCTTTTTGACCTGATTTTCATTGATGCAGCAAAGGCCCAGTACATAAAATTTTTCGAAAAATACAAGGAAAACCTCGCACCAGCTGGAGTAATTATTTCAGACAACCTTTCATTCCATGGCATGGTAGACGATCTTTCCCTTACACATAATTACAGCACAAAAAAACTCGTAAAAAAAATCCAGAAGTACGCTTTGTACCTCCGGACTAATCAGGAATTTGAAACTACCTTTTACGAAGTCGGCGACAGAATTGCTGTAAGCCGCCGTCACCAGTGAGCCGAAGCTCCGCCTCCACTAAAGTGACCGCCGCCTCCGCTAAAGCCGCCAAATCCTCCAGATGAATGTGAACCTCCGGAACGGCCCGAACCCATCATGCTTCTAAGCGCCGCATCGGCTGCAATCCACGCAATGGTATTTCCATTATGATAATATCTTCCGCGGCGTCGTCCACGTCTTGCATTTGCGCTTATCATGCTTAAAACAAAGATGAGCCATACAAGAATTGCAAACACCGGAATCAGGTCATTTGAACTTTTGTCCTCACCCTCACGAACAGAACGTGAAACTGCACTTTCATCGCTGGTTGCAATTGCACCCATATTCATAACGCCCTTTTTGATTCCTGCAGAATAGTTACCGTTTTTGAATT
>CAMJNC010000063.1 GCA_946407195.1 uncultured Treponema sp.
TCACGACCGCTACTTTATGGACAAAACTGTAGACAGTCTTTTTATTATGGAAGAAGACGGAAACATAAGCGGCTTTGTCGGAAAGTGTTCGGAATATATTGAGTATCGCGAAGAAAAAGAGGGGGAAGCCTCCCCCTCGCTCCAGCCAGCTTCGCAGTCTTCCGCTACCCCTTCTGCGGGGGACACCCCCGCAACGCCCCCGACTGGTTCCACTAAAAAGAAACTCTCATTCAAGGAACAAAAAGAGTTCGAACAATTGAACGAAGAAATCCCGGCGCTCGAAGCAGAACAGAAAGCCCTTGAACCCAAAATGGCCTCAAGCAACTTTGAAGAAGTACGCGCTGCTGGCGACCGCTACAAAGAAATCGAAGCACTTCTCGAAGAAAAATATCCACGCTGGGAAGAGCTGGCTGAGCGGGCTTAACACTCTGAGGCAGCAGCCTTCACATCATTAAGAGTGAACTCTGTTCTGCCTTCCTGCCCTGCCCGTAAAGCGGCGCCGTTTAGTACGCTTTCGATTTTGGCGCAGGAATATCCGTTGAACAGGCGGGCAAGCAAATCAGCAGTACACTCTGCTGCCGGCTGTTTTCCTCTTGTATACATTTCTATAAGCTTCTTACGAGCCTCTTCATCAGGATAAGGAACAGTGAGTTTTGAATCGAAACGTCCCGGGCGAATAAGAGCTGGATCCAGTGCCTTAATGCTGTTGGTTGCGGCAATCACAAGCACACCATTAGACGCTTCAAAACCATCGAGTTCATTAAGCAGCGCAGTAACGATTCGTGTATTTTCAGTTTCCAGAGCCGAGCCGTTGTAATTTCTGATTGTACCAATTCCATCAAACTCATCTATAAAAACAATACATGGAGCACGACGGCGCGCCTTCTTAAAAAGCAGCTTTACCTTAAGCGGACCAATTGCCATGAACATACTTTCAAAATCAGTTGCCTTAGCTGGAATAAAATTAATGCGCGCCTCACGGGCAAGTGCCTTTGCAAAAAGAGTTTTTCCGTTTCCAGGATCGCCTTCAAGAAGAATTCCCTTTGGCATACGGATTCCTTTTTTTGCATACTCTGCAGGCTTTTTCATAATCTCCATTACCTGCACCATATCGCGCTTAAGCTTATCCATGCCCACAACGTCATCAAACTTAACTCCGGTTTTATGAACAACCTTAAAGGTATTCGGGCTGATAAATTTTCTGAACGCAATAAAAATCACACCAAAGAAAAACAGGTAGAAAATCAAATCAAAAATCAAAGAAAGAATTTCCGTACCATCTTTTGCAACAGTCACCTCAATTGCACGCTTCATCAGTTCTTCCTGCAAAACAGGCGAATTAGGATTCTGTGTCTTAAACTTTACAGGACTGGCTTTTACTGAAAAATGAATTACTTCCCCCTCAAACTTTACGGAAGAAACATCTCCAGCTTCAACACACTGCCAGAAATCAACATACGAAACCTTTTCTTCCTTGTTTCCAAAATAATCCCAGGCAAAATAACCGGCACAACACAAAACTGCCGCAATTAAAATCACAAAAAATCTTCTGTTATTTTTTCTCATACTAAAAATATATAAATTTGGCACAAAAAAATAAAGTAATTTACTACGGAAAGACATAAAACATGCTATACTATAGCGGGAGACTTTTGATGAAAAACGTTTATACATCCTGGAATCTTGATCTTCTTGCTGACAAAATGATTGAAAAAATCATTGAGAACTGGAAAACACCTTTCTGTTCACCGGCAGTTGTCTTTACCGACCCGAAAACCGAACAGTGGTTTAAGCTTCACTGGCTCAAAAGCAAGGGTGCCGGCAATTCCATTCTGATGAATCTCAAAACTCTCCGCATTCAGCAGTTTCTTTTTGATTTAGTAAGTCCAAAGTCTTCTGTGCCAAAACAGCAGATTGATAAGCTCTCGGTTGAGTTATTAAGGGACATCATCATTTCAAAGCTGACCTCAAAAAATTCTGGAAAATACTATTTCGAAACGCTTGGTTCATCCGAGGTCATAACTTATCTTACAAGCGAAGCTTCTGATTCAAAAATCAATGCAAATCATCTTTATGATTTTGCCCAGACAATAGCAAGTCTTTTTCTTGATTACGAAGATACCCGGCCTGATAACCTCAATGACGTGCTCTCTCTTGAAGCCTGGCAGCAAAAGCTTTACATCGATGTTATTGGCGAACAGGGTGTTGAAATTGAAGACACAAAGTATCTGACGCTATTCCAGCTTGTAAAGCAGAATAAAAAAGCTAACAGCGGAGAACTTACTTTTAACTGGCAAAAGGACCGTCCTGTTTTTATTTTTGGCTTTTTGGGAATTGGTCAGATTTACCGCAATATTCTCGAAAACTTTTCAAAGGATTTTCAACTGGAGGTTTTTCTTCAGCTGGCTGATATTAAGAAGGAGCCGGAAAATCAGCTGTTACAAAAATGGGGTAAATTTGGTAAGGAACAGTTTGCTCTTTGGACTAAAGAGTGTACTGCACAAGCCCTTAATTCAGAGCAAAGCTTTTATAAAACTGATTCTCTCCTTCACCGTACTCAAAAATCAATTACAGAGGATACATGCTTTTTGCAGGAAGAATATAATTCAGCTGATTCCTCTCTTACCTTGACCGGTGCCCCTACCCGTCTCCGCGAAGTCGAAGCACTGCATACGAAAATCTGTCAGCTGCTTTCTCAGAATGACAATACTCAGCTTGGTGATATTCTAGTTGTTGCGCCAAAGATTCAGGATTATAAAACAGCGATCGAACAGATATTTGATCAGAACGATCAGTTTGCGGCTGATTCAGTTTTTCCATACATTCCTTATACAATAGCTGATTATTCTGGAGAACGTTCTCTTACCGCTGAAGCTCTTACAGTTCTTTTTGGAATTTTGAAAAAAGGTTACCTGAGCCGCTCTGATGTTTTTACCTTATTACATAATTATCTTGTTCAGACTGTCCGCTGTATTTCAGATGAAGAAGTTTCCAACTGGGCCGACTGGGCATCTAAGCTGAATATTTACCGCGACCGTGAAAATCACGAAGAATGGCAGAAGGCAAAGAACAGACTTTTACTTTCCCGTCTCACAACAGACCTTGTAGAAACTAACGACTGTCAGTTTCTGCCATTTGAATTGATGACAACCGCAGACAGTGACTCCCTTTACAAATTTATTCAGGTAGTAGATGAGCTTAAAAAATGGGCATCTTATTCAGACCAGGAAAAGTTCAACATCAACGACATCTCTGAGCTTGAAGCTCTTCTAAAAAACTGGCTGCTACTTAGCGGCAATATTCCAGAAGACCTTTATAACGAAAGCCTTGTTTTTCAGAATGTCGTAGAAGAAATTGAGCGCCAGCGTCTCACAGCCGCTCCAGATGTTTTTGCAGACTGTTTTGCAAACGCTCTCTTTGACCGCTCTGCTGCCGTAACACTTCATAGTGCAAACATCCTGACAAAAGGAATCACCTTTGCAAACTTTGAATCAAACCGTATTCTCTCAGCAAAGTATATTTTCTTTATCGGCCTGGATTCAAAAAGCTTCCCAGGAGTAGACAGCGAAAACGAGCTCGATCTCCGTAAAAAACGAGACCGAATGGATGGGGATGAATCTATACCAGAAAGAAACAAAAATGCTTTTTTGTGTCAGCTCATGGCTGCACGAGAGGGCATCTTCTTCAGTTACGTAAACAAAAACCTGCAGAAGGATGAAGACTTTTTCAAATCCTCAGTCCTCGGCGACCTTTTCCAGACCGTTTACACTCCGGGTAAGGATAAAGACGGTAAAGAAAAACTTGAAAACACCGAATACGAAAAGCTCATAAAAATAGACGAAGACCGCCCATGGCAGGAGCTTTTCACCCCAAGAGAGTTCCGCAATAAGAAGAACTTTATTGCGCTGCAGACAAGCGGCGGGGAACAGAACTCGGACCAGCAGCCTCAAGGCCCTGCATCACAGGAAATCACTGCACTCCCCGATCGCATTTCCATCAGCCAGATGAAAAAATATCTGGAAGATCCGTTTGTTTATATGGTCAATCAGAAGCTTACCAACAATTACGATGATGAAGAAAAGGAACAGCTGGAATTTGAACCGCTGTTTCTTGGCGCAAAAATAAGTTCAGACCTTAGAAAAGAGTATGTACAAAACAAACTCCAATGCAAAACAAACATTACCGAAGAATTTCTTTCTTTTAATTTACAAATTAACAACATTCTCCCGGACAGTTATTTTGGCGATATGGCAGTTAAAACGGTATTTGAAAATGGGAATGACCTCTTAGAAGAAATCAATAAAAATTGTCCAACTGCTTACAATTTTGTTTTCAATGAAAATGCAATGCAGCTTATAAAACAGTTGCCGGGAATAACTCCAAAAGACTGGTATGTAACTGGTGAACGTGCCTGGTACAACAAGAATTTTACTGAATTAAAAACAATAACTACACTGGAGCTTTCGAATACAAAGAATGTTCTTACAGGCTATCTTACCTCGCTTCTTCTTCTCGCTTCACTGCCAGAAGAAGATAAGGACATATACAACGTGGCTTTATTTGCCGGAGTTTTAAAAGACGGTAAAGCCACAGCAGCTCTTATTCATGATTTTTCAGCAAGCCCGGAACTTGCCCGAACAATTCTGAATAAGATTTACAATTCAATGTTTATCTCTCACTTTAAAAAATGCGCCCCAGAAGCAATTGTACATGATGATATTGTAAAACCAAAAGCAGATAAGCCATTAACCTTCCAAACCTTTAAGCACAACCTTTCAGATGATTATGGAAACGGAGCCTGGCAGTATTTTTCAAAGCGGAAATTGTTTGATCCGGATATTGATCTTGGCTATGACGATGATAATTTTGAAGAAGAATGGAAAGCCGCAAAAATACATCAGGCAGATTTAATTCTTTATATTAAGCAGCACGCAAAAAATGTTGATGAGGCGGGAGAGTAAATTATGGAACGTAAAGAATTCAATCTGAAAGAATATCAGAAAATAACAGACCCAGTAGAACTGAAAAAATCAATGTTCATTGAAGCCTCTGCCGGAACTGGAAAAACTTACACAATAACCGGAATTATTCAGAAGCTCATTAAAGAAAAAATTGACCTCGAAAAAATCCTTGTCGTAACTTATACAGAGAAAGCAGCCGGTGAACTTCGCGAAAGAATCAGAAAAGCCTGCCCAAAACAGGATGTGGACAACGCTTCAATATTTACGATTCACTCCTTCTGTCAGAAAACCCTTTCGGAATTTTCGTTTACTGCAAATCAGTGTGCAAATCTTTCTTTGGTTGAGGATACTGCTATTGAGGATTTTATTGACCTCTGGATTCGAAATGTTCTTAAGGAAGATTCAGAATTTAAAAAGCTTTTTGAAGATGCACAGAAACAGACAACTTTTATAAATCAACTTAAGCGGGATTTTAAGCAGGCAGTTTCGAAGTATTATCTGAATCAGGCTGGTAAAGAAAACGAAGCGATTGTGGGGCTTGATACAGAGTATTTTATGTTCTTCCGCGAACAACCTCTAACATATAATCAATATAATCAACTTATTAATTTTTCATCCATAGAAGACTTATTATTTATTGATGATTTTGAATCTGTGTGGAAACATCTGAATTCAAATCTTCAGGCAAAAAAAGCCGAAGCCTTTAGAGATGATCTTCTTAACAATATCAATGTAAATCATATTCTTGAATACAATTCTAATTCTTTCAGAACAAATACAGTTGGAGAAGAAATAAAAGATGACCTTATCTTCTTTAGAGATCTAAAAAAAGACTTTCAGGCTCTAAAAAAAGAAGTTGACGTAATTCCTCGAATAAGTTTTCTGTCAACTCAGTTGCAAAAAATTTACCTCGCCTGGCAGCAGCAAAAAGAAAAAAACAAAATGCAAAGCTACGATGATATGCTCCGAAGTGTCCGCGAGGCAGTCTGCAGTAAAAACTCTAAGCTAAAAGATCAGCTTCAGAAAAAATACACCTACGCTATCATAGACGAGTTTCAGGATACAAATCAAAAGCAATGGGATATTTTCAAAACTGTATTTATGGAAGATGCCGATCACACGATTATTGTTGTTGGCGACCCGAAGCAGTCCATCTATGCATTCCAGGGTGCAGATGTAAACGTATACGCAAATGCAATAAAATCAATTGAAGAAAACGGCGGAGCTGCATATTCTCTTCAGACAAACTACCGTTCTACAGATTCAATGGTTCGGGCATGTAATCTGCTTTTCAAGAACTTCTTTGATCCAGATTCAAAAAGCATCTTTACTGAATCAAAACCCTCTGGAACAAAGCTTACTGCAAAATATTGTGACAAAGAAATCAAGCCTGTATGGATAGCGGGCTCTCCTGATAACAACACGAACGAAAAAGATTTTGCAAGAATCGCAGTACAGACAATCATTGACTGCTGTTCCTGGGAAAACGGCAAAACAAAACTTCAGGTTAATGACAACCAAAAATTACGCAATGTAAATTTCCGCGACTTTGCAATTCTTGGCCGTACTTCGACTGAGCTAAAGGAAACAGAACGCGCCCTTAGAAAAGCCGGAATTCCATTCCTACGATATAAAGATGGAAATCTTTTTTATGGTAAAGAATGCCTGCAATGGATATCGCTGATTAATGCAATTACAGCAAAGGACTTTACAAGTACAAACCGAAGAATACTGAACGAAGCTCTGTTCTCAGATTTTTTCAACATTTCAATTGACGAGGTTGATAATGAGAAATACGATAATCCTTCCTGCGATGAAAGACAGCTGATAATAAAATGGCAGCAGCTTGCTCAGCAGAGAAAATGGGCAAAACTTTTCGAAAAGATTTTTGCTGATACTGATATTGAAAACCGTCTTTCAAGACTTGATAAAATGCAGATGCTTTCAAAAATCCGACAGATTGGAAACTATGCACTGGATTATCTTTATAAAAATGACTGTTCGCTCGAGGATGTAAGTAAACATCTTTTGCGCCTTTCAACAGATTCTGATTCTTCAATGGATGAAGGAGATATTGTTGAAAAGGGAACTGATTTTGAATGTGTTCAGTTGATGACAATTCACGCCTCAAAGGGACTTGAATTTCCTGTTGTAATTGTACCTGCAGGGCTTCGACAGAGAAATAACAATGTCCCTCAGGTATATCTTTATCATGATGACAATAACAATGCAAAATTAAGCTTTGCACCGTACGGCAAGACTTTATCAATTAAAGAAGATGATTTTGAACGTGAAAGAATTTTCTATGTTGCATATACCCGAGCCTCTTCTCTGCTTGTACTTCCATATTATGATGTATGGAATCCAGCAACAGATAAAACAAAAGCAGAAATGTATGAATTCCTGAGCAGAAGTATTTCTTCCCTTTTTGAAGAAAAAGGAAAACAATTTATAAATGAAATTTCTGATATCGGAAAAAAATATGAAGAACTGCAGGCAGATGTTCAAAAACTGCTTGCTGAATCAAAGAAGAATAAAGAACAGCAAACTGCCATACAGACAGAAAAGGATGTATCCACAGAAGCCTCTCAGCTCGATACAACAAAAGCACTTTCTTCAAAAGTTCCTTCACTCTCAATTCACAAGCACTCCTACTCTTCTCTTTCGCATAAGAAAGCTGTCGCAGAAGAAATGACAGAGAATGGCGGACGGGCAGACAAGGAAGGTTCTGAAGAACAACAGCTTTCACTTGCGGGTTTTGATATGGCACAAAATCCAGTTTCGTATATTGCAGTCCCTGGCACAAATGTAGTTTGTCCGCCAGCAATAACTGCACCTTACAATTTCCCAAAAGGAACAAAGCTTGGTATTGCACTTCATGAGGTTTTTGAAAAAGCTGATTTTTCTTCAGCACAGGATGATGAAGGACTGCGCCGCCTCATAACGGCCTGCTTCGAAAAACAGACCTTGAGTATTCCTGAGGGCGATCCAGATCAGTGGCTCACATACACAGCCTCCATCCTGTGGAACACCGTCAACGCAGCACTTCCAGAAATATCCGGAACCACACCAACCGGTAACTATTTCAAACTCAGTGACCTTGCCGCTGCAGACCGCATAAGCGAAGCTGAGTTCAACATGAATACCGACCTCACCGGGGCGCTCAAAAATTACTGCAACGGCTTTATCGACCTCGTCTTCAAACGCAACGTCGGTGGCCGCGACCTCTACTCTATCCTCGACTGGAAGAGCGACACCTTCGATGCAGGCGAATATTATGACGGTACTCTTCTCAAGACACACACCGACGACCGCTATTCAATCCAGCGCGTTTTATATTCCTACAGCCTCATAAAATGGCTCGCAACCTTCTACCCGGATGAAACCGAAGCACAGGTTTTCGAAAATCATTTTGGTGGAATTTATTACGCTTACGTCCGGGGCTGTCATGCAGACACCTGCAGCGGAATTTATGCACGAACCTGGAACAGCTGGCAGGAGCTGGAAGCAGCATTTAAGAAAATAATGGGAGCAGAACATGAAAGCCGATAAAAAACAACTTACAGATTTTTTCAAAAAACTCTCCGACATGAACTGCATCACCCCCGTTTGGGAAAAGGTTCTTGATGTACTTATCGAACTGGAACCAAAAGTAAGCTTTGAAACTCTTGCCGTTTTCTGCATTTATTTTTCTCTGCTTGATGACGGCAACATCTGTATTCCTGTAGCTCAGGGAAAGCTTATAGACAAATGGCAGAAAAAATGGGAAGGTCTTCTCTTGCAGGAAAACCTCCTAGCCCAGCAAGCAGATGATGACAAATATTTTGCAGATATAATTAACAAAGGTCTGCCACAGATTTCTTCAGAACAACTTCCAAACCTCATCGCAGATGATGATTTTTCAAAGCCGTTTATTATCGACGCAGGCTGGCTTTTTGCAACAAAATATTACAAAGCAAAAATCAGTATTGAAACCAGAATCAGGCTGATAATGAAGCATAACACAATTCCACCGCTCGAAGAGGAAAAAGAAAAGACTCTTGAGTACTTCAAAAATCTCACAAGCGCAGAAGGCCGTTCCCCTATGACTCTAAAAGACGAACAGCTAAATGCCCTCCTCCGCGGTCTGGACGAAAACCTGATTATTACCGGCGGCCCTGGAACAGGAAAGACAACTGTAATCTGTTATCTCTTATGGAAGCTTTTTCTTACAAAGGATGTTATGGATTATTCACTCTTCCTTGCAGCCCCAAGTGGAAAAGCCGCAGACCGCATGAAGGAAAGTATTTCAGAGACTCTTGCAAGGCTCAACCTCGAAGCAATTCCAGCCGGACCTCAGCGCGACACAGCCCAAGCTGTTTTCGAAAAGCTCAATAGCGCACAGTCTTCAACAATTCACCGCCTTCTCAGCTTTAATCCGTCAACCAATGGCTTCCGTTACAATGCAGAAAATCAGTTTGATGAAAAATCAATTTTTGTAATTGATGAAGCAAGTATGATTGATATTACGCTTTTCAGTTCACTTCTCGAAGCAATTCCAGAAGGAGCAAGAGTTTTCATTCTTGGTGATAAGGATCAGCTGCCTTCTGTTCAGGCCGGCGCAGTTCTTGGTGAGCTTCTTGCAAAAAAGACCGGCAGCGTTGCAGAGCTTAAGCAGTCAAGCCGCTTTAATGATAATTCTGATGTAGTACGACTTAAAAATGCAATGCAGGAAGCTTCTCCTCTTGATAAAAATCTTGCATTCCTCACAAACTGGAATGACTGGAAAAACAGCCACAGCTTTACAAATCTTCCACAGGGTGAGTTCCCGGTAACAACCTTTATACCCGAGCATAATTATTCTGATAAAGCCACACAACTCGAAGAAATTACAGCTGCTTGGGGCAATGCTTTTTATGAAGACCTCGTTCAACAGGCCCACTATGCTTCTTTAGATTTCGAAACATCAAAACTCGACTCCCTCTGGCAGGCCGCAAGCAAGGCACGCATTCTCTGTGCAGAACGTAAAGGACTTCAGGGAGTTGAAACCATCAACAATCAGATTTGCAGCAGCATTTTAAAAGCGCAGGCTGATTCCACAGACGACGACTACTTCACCGGACAGCTTCTCATGCTAACAAAAAATCAGTCTATCTTCTGTCTTTACAATGGAGACTCTGGAATTGTTGTCGAGCACAACAATTTAAAATATCTGATGGTAAAAAAGGAAATAAAAAACAGCGGAGACACAGATGTTGCACAGCAGGGGATTTTCCAGAAGGGCAGTTATATTTTCTACCCTCTTCATCTGCTTCCAAAAGAATCGATTGAAACCGCTTACGCCATCACAATTCATAAATCTCAAGGCTCAGGCTACAAAGCAATTCTTGTGCTTTTACCGTCGCAAATCGGCCACCCGCTTTTGAACCGTCAGATTGCTTACACTGCAATTACGCGAACAGAAGGGGCTACTTATATTTTTGCTGATTACGAAACTCTGGAGCACGCCCGACAGACAGTCATCGAGCGTGACACACAGATTCATTTGGACTAGTTACGGCCGGCAGCCTTACTTGCCTTCTTCAACCAGGCAGCAGCGTCATTAGTAATCTGTTCCTCGGTAGCACGCCACTTCCAGTTTTCACCAACTGATGACGGGAAGTTCATTCGCGCTTCATGTCCGAGACCTATGAGGTCCTGCATTGTAAGAATGCAGACAAAGGCCTTACACTCAAGCGCAGCTTTCATCATAGTCTCGCGCATCTGAGCTTTGTCGGTGAGCTTAAAGTATTTCATGGCATGTGAGAGTTCCGCAGGGCTGCATGACTCAACCCAGCCGTTGATCGGGTCGTTATCGTGTGAGCCGGTATATACAATGCTGTTCTCAGGAATATTGTGCGGCAGATAAGTATTTGTATCGTCTCCACCAAAGGCAAACTGAATAACCTTCATTCCAGGGAAACCGCAGTCGCGCAGCATTTTGTGAACACGCGGAGTAAGGTAACCAAGGTCCTCAGCAATAATCGGAACCTTTCCAAGCGCCTTTTCTACTTCCCTGAATAAATCAACTCCAGGGCCCTTTCGCCATTTACCGTTCTTGGCATCAGCGGCCCCATACTTAATACAATAGAAAGATTCAAAACCGCGGAAGTGGTCGATTCTTAAAATATCATAAATCTCAAGACTGGACTTAATTCTCTGCTTCCACCAGCCGTAGCCGTCTTCTTTAAGAGCCTTCCAGTTATAAACCGGATTTCCCCAGAGCTGTCCCTTATCGGTAAAGGCATCAGGCGGGCAGCCTGCAACCTCAAGCGGCACACCCTTCTTGCTAAGCAAAAAGTTTTCCGGATGTGTCCATACGTCGGCACTATCGGCAGAAACGTAAATCGGAATATCACCAATAATCTTGATATCCTTAGAAGCCGCATAAGCGCGAAGCTCCTTCCACTGCTTAAAGAAGAGATACTGAAGCATCTTGTAATATTCCATGCGGCGCTCACACTTCTTTTTCCAGTCAGCCACAGCTTTTTCTTCACGAAGCCGGATATCCTTTTCCCAGTCCATAAAAGAAGCTCCATTGTGAGCATCCTTTACAGCCATAAACAAAGCAAAATCCTCAAGCCAGAATTTATTCTTGCGGCAGAAGGTCTTGTAATCAGCTGGAGTTTTCTTTTCAAAATTATCCTGAAGCTTTGCAAAAAGCTCATTGCGCTTTACGTAGAGAAGACCAAAGTCTGCACAGGTCGGGTCAGCGCCCCAGTCAATTCCATCGTAATCTTTCTTAGAGAGAAGTCCATCTTTTTTAAGTAAATCAAAATCTATAAAATAAGGATTCCCTGCAAAAGTCGAAAAGCTCTGATAAGGAGAGTTACCGTAGCCGGTAGGACAAACCGGTAGAATCTGCCAGTAGCTCTGCCCTGCTTTCGCAAGAAAATCTATAAACTTATATGCATTTTTACCAAGGGTACCAATTCCAAAAGGTCCGGGAAGCGAAGAAATATGCATCAGAACACCGCTTCCTCTTTTCTTAAACTGTGATTTGCTCATACAAAAATTATACACCACTTTTTTGATTTTTTCCCGCAAAATCACTATAATAAGCCCACTATGTTTAAACCAGAGTTACTTAATTCGCTCAAGACTTATAATTCAAAGACTTTAGTGAGCGACCTCATCGCCGGCCTTATTGTCGGTATTGTTGCCCTTCCACTTGCAATCGCATTTGCCATTGCATCAGGAGTGAATCCTGCTGCGGGACTTTTTACCGCAATCATCGCAGGTTTTTGTATTTCTGCATTTGGCGGAAGCCGCGTTCAGATTGGCGGCCCTACAGGTGCCTTTGCAGTAATCGTTTACGGAGTAGTTGCTCAGTACGGGCTTTCAGGACTTGCCACAGC
>CAMJNC010000064.1 GCA_946407195.1 uncultured Treponema sp.
GAAAGGGACCTTTTTCTTCCAGACTGGTATTCACCTTTTTGATGAAAAAGGAAAGAACAAAAAAAAGTAAAGCGATACCAAGCAGAATTAATAGAAGACCTTCATAATAGTGATGCTTTGAAAGCGGATGCAAAGAACTGTCCGGCAAGGAAATATGCACTAAAAATGCGAGAAGAAGACCAAGCACGGGGAAAAGTCTTTTTACAAATGAAACAATTTTTCTGCTCATAACATACCTCTTGCTATAGAACACCGGCCTCCAGCGGCCTTACCCCCTAAAAAAGATAAACTCCCTCCGACAGGATTTTGAAAAAAATAGGAGTATTTGTGTTCTCAATTTTTAATTACCTAGTAACTTAGTATGTTATAACTTAAAGCAACTTTTTTGAATAATATATTTTTTTTATTGGAGTTATAGATAAAAACTATAACTCCAGTTCATCATTATTTTTTTAAATATTCTTTTTCAAAGTCTGGATAATGATTGTTGTGTTCAATGAAGAAAGTCCACATATTTTTGTAGATCTGCTCATCTGGATATTCTGCAATTACCTGTTGTAGAGCATCGGCGTAAACAGAGATGTCAAAGAATTCTTTTATGTCACGGCCGTTTTCTACAAACTTAATTCGCTTCATAGTTTCATAAACATCATTTACTCCATTGAAGTTTGGATCAGGATTGAAATTTATTCCACCGTTTGTTTTTGGGTCAAGAACATATTTTCGTATAAAATCTTCATCAAACTTTTCTTTTTTAAGGGCATTAATGACTGCATCCGGATCTTCTTTGTAAATCTTGTATGCTTTAATTTCTGCCTTAAGGAATCGTATGAAAGCTTCTTTATTATTTCTGAAAGCCTGGCCGTTTGCAGTAAGACGGCAGCAGACATAATCTGGCTGTATATCATTAAGATAGAAAAGTTTTATGAGCCCCATGTTTTCAGCCGTGTCAAAATACTGTCTTGAGATATGAGTTGCATCAACAACGCCTTTTACCGTTGCCTGAAGTTTTGCTTCTTCTCCGTCCATGTACTTTATGTTTCCTTTGATGTCGATTCCTTTATCTCGCTGAAAAACAGTACGCAGATGAAGCTCTGAAGTTGAATTCAAAAGAAGGCCAATCTTAATATCTCCCCAGTTATCAATATTCTTATATTTTTCTGCTACATCCTTGTTTGCAAAATAGGCTTCTCCACCTGACTGGCTTCCGCCAAAAACTACAAGGTCTGCACCCTGAGCAGCGCTCGCAACCTGGGCAATAAAACTGGTGAAAGTTAAATCGAATTTTCCAACTGTCAGAGCTTCGACATAGGCATTACGGTCGGTCTGAAATAGTTTTACATCCAGCTCCTGTTCATTAAAAATTCCATCATGCTGGGCAATTGCATAAATAGGACTTCCGACACTTCCTCCTGCTCCGTAATTACCCGCAGTAATAGTGTAACGTTCTGTCTTAGCAGCTGCTTTTTTTTCTTTACAAGCGGCAAGAAAAAACAATGGAAGCAGCAAGGTTAAGCTTAAAATAATTCTCTGCATTTTTTTCATTAATATAATACCTCTTATATTTGTAGTTTTAATAACTCCATTTGATTAAGTGTTTTTTTGCTATATCGATTCCCATATTTAGCAGGGTAACAACAAGACCAATGAATATGATTCCGGCAATTGCCTTTGTGTAGTTTGCGAAATTAAGTGCAAATCGCACATAATAACCCATTCCACTGTCGGCCCCAAGCATTTCTGCTACAGTAAGCGTCATCAAGGCTGTCGCGAGTTGAATTGGCAGTGCGTTTATAAGGCGAGGCATATTGAAGGGAATTATAACCTTGAACAAAATTGTTGGTGTAGAAAGGTTAAGTATTCTAGCCGAATTTATGATTTTCTTTTCAACGAAAGCGGTGTTATTGATTGAACTCATGAAGCTTCCCCAGAAGTTACTTAAGAAAATAACACAGAGAGAAGCCATTCTGAAAGTAGGGACAATCAGAACGATATAAGGAGTGTAAATCAATGCAGGTACTGTTGAAATTGCCTTTGCTATAGGGTAGACCGCTTTTGTAAGGCGTTCATTCCAGCCAACAAGAGTTCCGAAAATTGTGGCTGTGGAAAGTGCCAGTACCATACCGACAAGAATAAGAATCATAGAATTTACAAAACCAATCAAAATAGTCTGCCAGTCTGAAACAAACACATAAAATACATTTTCTGGTGAAGGAATAAAAATGTATGGAAGCAAATTAAGTCGTGATACAAAAAACTCCCAAATCAAAAGAAAACCATATACAAAACTTATGATGTCTATTGCTGCGCGTCTTTTTTTTGGATTTGAATAATTGATATTAAAAAGTATTTCTATCAAAATCAGGACAATAGCAAAAACAAGTGGAGATTTAAGTCCGCTTCTCATTTCGACAGCATATTTACTTGGAAGTAAAAAGCAGGCAAAAATAAGAAGAAAAAATAAATTTGGAATATTAAAAATACGTTTTATCATAAGCCACCTACCTCATTTTCATTAACATAACTTGGTATCTCATTATAAAAAAGATGATTTAATTTTTTGCTGAGCTTTTTATATTCAGCTGTCTCGAAAACATTTTCTTTGACACGAGGGCGCGGAATATTTACATCAATTATAGAATGGATACGTAAGGGCATCATGAATACAATTCTATCTGCAAGTAAAATTGCTTCATTTAAGTCATGTGTTACAAAGACTACAGTTTTTTTATGTTCATCTTCACGCCAGAGTTTAAGTAAAAGAGCCTGAAGGTTTTCGCGGATTTTTGCATCCAGAGCACCGAATGGTTCATCCATCAAAAGAATTTCCGGATTGCAGGCCATTGCACGTGCAATTGCTACGCGTTGCTGCATACCACCAGAAAGTTCACCGGGAAGCTTGTCTTCAAAACGATTGAGCTCAACCTTGTGTAAAAAATCTATGGCGATAGAATCTGCTTCTTTGTGAGAAATCTTTTGTCCGCGTTTTTTATATGTCTCGAAAACAGCGAATGAAACATTTTCTTTTGCGCTCATCCAGGGAAAAAGTGAGTAATTTTGAAAAACAACTGCGCGTTCGACACCAGGTGATGTAACTACTTTGCCGTTTATTCTGACTTCACCCTTTGTTGCTTTGTTCAATCCTTCAAGAACAGAAAGTAAGGTGCTTTTTCCGCAGCCACTTTGGCCAACAATACAGATAAACTCTCCTTTTTTTATCTCCAGATTTACATCTTTTAGAGCTTCGAAGCTTGCCTTTTCGGATTCATAAGTTAGACTAAGATTTTTTATCTCAATAGAAGTTTCTTCTGATTTGTCAAAATTGTAGAAAGATATTAATTCATCCATATTTGCTCCTATCCGTTAAGTCTTGAAGGGAATGGATCATCAACGGCGCGAGGAACTTCAAACAGTCCTTTTTCAGCCTGATAAAGTGTGGCAAGTGCAAGAGAAACACCTGCTGCTCCGTCATATAAACCGATTCGGGTAGATGCTACATCAGGATTTCTTCGATGAACAAAAATCCATTTTACCTGAAGCTTATCTTTATCAACAGGGAGTCGTTCATTGTGAGGGTCATATTCATCAGAACGGATTGCATCACCTGCTATTACTCTGCCGCAACGACGTGCATAATTGAGCCATTTTTCATCTCTTGTTTCTGCCCATAGTCCCAGGAAGGTGTTCAGAATTCCAGCTGTGCCACAACAGAAATTGTGTGCCCAGTATCCTGGAGATTTAATTTCTGGAGCTCCAACTTCAATAATTCCTTCTGCATAATTGAAGGCTTCTTCAAGCCATTTATGCTCACCGGTAATTTTGTAAAGCTTGTACCAGAATCGTGCTGTTCCTGCAGGTCCGTGGCAGTAGCCTAAGAAGAACAAATCATTGTTTTTTGGAAGCCCGTGAGCAAGAAGTTTTGCGCCGCTTCTACTTTTTACTGCGACACTTTCCAGATATTCAGGAATTCCTTTTACTGCTTCATAGAATTTTTTATCTCCGCTTTCCTCGTAAAGACGAAGCAGGGTATAACCAACTCCGGCTGTTCCCATTGGAAAATTGGGATCAACATAATCTTTTTCGCCGCTGAAGAAATTGAGATCAACACCATCGTATGCTATTCCAGCTTTCTGAGTTTTACCCTTGTTCAGGAAAAATCTTCCGGCTTCAATTGCAAAATCTTTCCATTTAGAATTGTCCAGTTCTTTTGCAGCATAAAGCAAAGTAAGAATGGAACCGGCATTTCCTACAATTCCATTAAAGTTTGACCAGTAATATCCGACTCCATCTGGAGATTTTTTTGCTTCACTGATTTTTGTGTCTAAAATTTCAGTGACTATTTTTTTGTAATTTTCATCTTTTGTTGTTTTGTAAAGAGCAATCAGAACGTAGCTGATTCCTGCCCATCCGGTAGTAAATGCAAAATCAGAAAAATTACGTTTTAATTCTCTCTTGTTTTGCCATCTCCAGATAAGATATTTTCCACCTTCTAATGCTGTGTCCAGATATTCTTTTTTGTGTGTAATCTTGTACAGGTGAAGATTCAGATAAACCTGACCTGCTGTTCCCGCATAAAAAGTTATGTCATCATAATAATTATCTTTTACAGCCTTATTTGCACCAAGAGGAGGAACATCATCTATTGTGTAAGTAATTCCGTCCTCAGCCTTTTTAATTTTTGTATTGATAAATCTAACATTTGCTTCTGCAAGTTCCAGATATTCTTCTGGTGCAATAGTATCAAAAATTCCACGTGCCATTTTCTGCCTCCTGTTTTTATTTTCCAAGTTTTTCCTGGAAGGTTTGTCCTGTAATTGTCTTTCCTTCAAACATTGTGTTGTAAATGTCTTCCATAAGTTGTAATCCCCCCTGATATCCGACATAGCTTTTTGATAAAATCAACTTCTGGTTTATAGGAGCACTTGAATACAAAAAGATGTTGCCGCTGGCTTTTGTATAATTTCGTTCCCAGTCACTTCCGAATACCAGAGCGCGTCCGGTTTTCTGAAGTTTTTCTTCCGTAGCAATTTTTATTTTTTCTGAATCAGGCTCAAACATCAGAACGTTTTTATAATCTGGAAATTCTGCTTCAAATATTGCTTTGACATTCTCTTCATTTTTTTGATTAGGATTATCTGTAACAAAAACTCCCTTTGGAATGTAACCAAGTTCATTTTCCAGGAATTTTGTAATGCCAAAAGAAGAAAGACTGTCCCCGCTGACATAAAGCTCATAAGGAAGATTAATTAAAAGGGTAGCGAAAAAATCTGCAGTACCGACAAAGTAGTCATAAAATACTTTTTCTTCGCGTGCGATTACTTCTTCAACAAAATTACTTTCCAGACCGGCGAATTTACCAACCTCGCGAAGAAATCTTGATGATTCGGCTCCACCAACCGGCAAAATAGGGTAGTGGAGGTAGGGTGTTCCATATTTCTTTTTAAGATGTTCAACAGTTTCAAGCCCTACCCATGGAGAAACAAGAAGATTGAACTGTGCGTTAGGAATATTTTTCCATTCAGAAATTCCATCACTTGTAAGGCCAAAAAGAATGTTAACTTTTAGTCCAATTTTCTCAAGCAGAATTTTCAACTGCTGTAAATCACCGCGCCAGAAAGGATTCTGGGCTGGAACATCAGCAAATACGTTTACAAGACCTTTTTCAACTTTAGGAGTAACATTTCCTACGAACTGATCGATTATGGCTTTTACGACAATTTCATGTCCTACATAGCTTGAGCCCTTGAAACCTGATGTTTCAGCACCAACAACAGGAAGGCCTCGTTCTATAAATTCTTCGGCAATGCTTGTTGTGTTATCACCGATAATACCAGCGGTACAGCCCGAAAGAATTACGAACAAATCGCCTTTCATGACTTTAAGAGCACCTTCTACTTCTGTTCTTAAATCTTTTTCTCCACCAAAAACTACATGAGTTTCATTTGTATTTGTCGATGGAATCTGATTTCCACCTGCGTAGCATTCTCCCTGATAACCAGCCTGAGCAAAAGTATTGACGGTACTTGCACAGCCAGGACCGGCATGTACGATTGGAATTCCAGAAGGAATTGCAAGCACTGTATTCTGTGCGCCTAGAGCGCAGGTAAATCTTGGTTGTGAAATAGATCCTTTCATATGTTTTTCTCCTGAGTTGTTTCTACGAAATTGAATGGGTCAGTTGATTCATCAAGCCACCAGTCTGTATATGGGAAGTTGGTATGATTTGCAAAACTTTTATAAAGCTTTGCTGTAATCATTGAGCGTTTGATTCGTCTACCTAAATCGAGTACTCCGTTATAACCTACAGCTTTGTCTGAATCGTTTTCCATGATTGCCGGAATTCCGAGTTTGAATCCAATGACTGCAAGTCCAGGATGTCGTACAAGTAGAACATCTGGTTTTAATTTTTTCAGAATTTTTACGACCTGATAGGGTTGCTTATTACAAACTGAAACATTCGGTACATTTCCTACATTCTCTGCAACATATTTTGCTGTGTTGATTTTCGGATTATCATATTTCTTATCATGGTGGAATGTTGTAATACCTATAACTTCCAGCCCTAGATCATGAGCGACACTTGCCAGGTTGTGAGCGAAAGCGTCTCCTGCAAGTACATAAGCTTTTTTGCCTTTAAAGAATTCTCGTAACTCATTAAGTTCTGGAGCGATTCTGTCGTGCTCACTTTGAATGGCTGCCTCAACAATGGATTCTTTTCCTGTAAGTGATGCAACTTCACGCAACCATCGGTCTGTCCATGTAAGTCCATAAGGAGAAGGAGCTTTTACCTGAGGAACACCATAAAGCTCTTCAAGCTTGTCGCTTATGAAGGTTGCCAGTGTTTCACAAATTGTTGAAGAACATGCTGCTTCTGACATTTGTGAAAGTTCCTCTACAGAACGGGTTTCAATAAGATAGTTTGCTCTCAGTCCGATAGTTTTCAACAGAGGTGAGAAGGAATCAATACCATTGAAATTGAAAATATTAACAAGATCTTTCTGCTTTTTCTTTGGTGGTTTTACAGCTGCATTCAGAACTCCATTAAAGGAGGCATCAAAGCCAGTGGACCAGATTCGGCTTTTAAAACCTTCACATTCAACTGCAAAAACAGGAATCCCCAATTTTTTAGACATTTCTTCAGCTACGGCATGAACATCATCACCAATAATCCCGGAAGCGCAGGAAGTTGTAATATAAACAATTTTCGGTTTATATCGATCATAGGCATCCTGAACTGCTTCACGTAATTTATTGGCACCGCCATAAATTGTGTCAGATTCCTGAATATTCGTACATATTCCATAATGATAGAAAGGACGGTTTCCACGCATTTGTGAAACGACATTGTTTCCAAGATAGCGAACGGAAACTCCTGCATAGCATCCGATAGGAGCGTGTGATACAACTGCTGCATCCCATATTGAATATATCTGCATGAGAGCACAGCCTTGCTGACAGTTACCGCACTGGCTGAATTTTAATTTTCCGATTTTCAGGGTGTTTTTTTCTGAACCTTCAACAAGTCCTTTTATATCTCCGTTATATGTCAAAATTGTCTGCAATCGTTTTTCACGGATTTCAACACTTTTCGCTAATCCTAATGCCATTTTGTTTATACCTCTTATTTAGTTTACTCTCTATACTGCCTTGAGATTTTTTGTTTTTTCTTCCCAGGGAATACTGTTGTATAAAAGTTCAATGTTCTTTTCCGCAGGGGCATTATCTGGTTTCACAGTGATGTTTGCTATTTTTTCATACAAAGCGCGGCTGGGAACAGCAACTTTCAAATAACTCTTTCTTAAATCTTCCAGCGATTCGACTTTATCTCTTACCGCATATGAATATAAATTTGAAAATTTTCCATAACTCATAAGTACAGGGTTTTTCTTTTCAGCTTCTGTAGTTGCTTCGTCAAGAATTCTTTGTGCTCCTAAATCTAGATCACCATCAATCCAATAGAAGGTGCCGATTTTTCTCAATTCTTCAATACCTGTATCGTCATGATGAAAGCCGCTTCCTGTTGAAATAACTGCTGCAATCGGTTCTGCATTTTTGAACTTTTCTACAAGAGTCTTGCTCACTTCTGTTTCAGCCCAGTTATATCCTTCAGCACCACGCTCGTAAGAGAAAACAGTGATATGCTTTCCATATTTTTTTGTTACCATCTGATCTGTGTCATAAAAGGGAACTCCAAGTTTTTCTGCAAGACCTTTTCCAAGGGTTGTTTTTCCAACATGCTGTGCCCCAATTAATACAATGCATGGTTTCATATTTGCCTCCGTTTCTGGACTTACAGGGAACTTGGGTAGAGTTTGTCAAAGTTCGGATATTTATTGTTGTGGTTGACAAAATAAGTCCACATGTCTTTGTAGAACTGATCTCCCGGATTTTCGGCTATGACTTCTTTAAGTGCGTCAGCATAAACTGAAATGTCAAAATACTCTGTGAAAGGTCTTGCATTTGCAGCATCAATATAACCAAGCTCGATTAAAACATCATATTGTGGTGCACAACCGTTATAGAATGGATCCGGGTGGAATGTTATGTGAGCTGTTCCTTCAGCATCATAAATATGGTCATATACCCACTGCTCATCCTGGTTTGTTACTTTTTTTATTACTTTAATGGTTCCTTTTTCATCTGAATTGAAATACTTCCATGAGTAAATTAAACCTTTTGTCCATCTTACAAACAGGTCACGGTCTTTCCTAATTTTTTCTCCGTTTGCAGTCTGACGGCAGCAAGCATAATCCGGATACAAATCAATAAGCTCACCAATCTGAACAAGGCCAGAAGCCTCTGCTACTTCACGTAATGCATAGTATGGAACAATGATATCTGCATCTCCGTGCTTACATGCTGCGATTATCGCCTCGTCATTGTCATAATATTTAAATGTCACATCACTGAACGGAATGCCGTAATTGTCTCGTAATGCAGCTCTGGTTACACATTCTGCAGTTCCACCGGCATTTACACCAACTGTTTTTCCTCTCCAGTTCTTTGGATCACGTAATGATTCAGCAACATTTTTATTTGCAAATATAAGTTGTCCACCGCCCATGGTTCCTGCGAAAATAACAATATCACTTCCGTTACCACCGGCAATAATTGAAGCCTGCAGGGAATTAAGTCTTCCATCAGATTTACCTGTTAGAACAGACTCAAGTCCTGTAGTGTATTCAAGAATTGGATATACGCCGGCTTTTTTTTCGGCGATTCCACCTTCTGCATTTAAATGTAAAATTGGTGAATAATTTGAACTTAAAAGAAGGGTAAGGTTTAATTCCGGAAGCTTACCTGAATTCTTTTTTGAACAGGAAGCTAATAAAGTAAGTAATGATAATGCTCCAAGGCTAAGAATAATTTTTGATAAAACTTTTGCTTTTTTCATTTTAAATCTCCTCTCGTTAATTATTTAATTTTTTAGACTGCCTTTTTTTCTTCGATGTTTTCTTTGAAAATGCTGTCGTATAGAAGCTGTATGTTTTCTTCAGCGGGTGCATCTTTTGGACGAAATGTTTCATCTGCAATTTCTTCAAAATATTTTGATGCCGCACTTGCCCGCTTTAAATGGCGTGTTTTTATATCTTCAAGGCTTTTAATCTTTGGAGTTGAAAAATAAACGTTATAATATTTTCCGTTTTTCAAAAGATATGGGTTTGCCTTTTCTGGATCAGTGGTAGCTTCTTCCATAAGACGCTGAGCTCCCAGTTCAATATTTGCATCAATCCAATATAGAGTTCCAATCTTTCTCAGTTCTTCAATGCCAGTATTATCTGCCCAAAATCCACTACCAGTTGAGATCACAGCAGAAATTGGTTTAGCATTTTTGTACTGTCGGACAAGACGTTTACTCATTTCTGTTTCCGCCCAGTTGTACCCCTCTTGTCCCTGTTCTTGTGCAAAAACACAAATATGTTTTTGAAAAGTTTTTGTGACCATCTGATCTGTGTCATAAAAAGGTACACCGAGCTTTTCGGCGAGTCCCTTTCCGAGAGTCGTTTTACCAACGTGTTGTGTACCAATTAAAACAATACATGGTTTTGTCAATGCCATATGCGATACCTCCTGATAAATGTCTTTTGGTTTAATAACCTATCAATGTGGTATGTTATACAGTAATAACAAAAGTTTGAAAAATATAAATTTTCTATTGGAATTATAGAAAATTTATATTTATAGATAATTTGTATTGAGATTATCAAAAAAACTTATAGCTTCTGATTTGGAAAAGACGCAGTTTGATTAACGAAAAAAAATTTTTTCTTTTATGGTAAATCTTCTGAAATATAAAAGCATGACAGCACCTGTGAAAATCCATACAACCGGATAAGCAGTTGCAACAAGCCAGAATGAAGAAGTTATTTTTGTTCCAACGAAAAGTATTGTTTGTCTTAATAATACAAATCCAGAAAAGGTGATTATTGTCGGCGCCATTGAATTTCCGAAGCCTCTTAAAATTTGAGAGAACAACATGCACATTGCACATGGAATATAAAAGAGGGCAGTGTATCTGATAAAGAGACTGCCATAATGAATAGATTCAATATCTGATATAAAAAGTGAGGAGAGAAAATCTGCAAAACAAAGATCAAGAGCACTCAGAAAACTGATGACGATGAGTGAGACTAACACAGAAATCTTGATTCCTTTTTTTATGCGAGTTGTTTCTCCGGCTCCATAATTTTGAGCTACAAAAGTTGTTGCAGCAAAAGAAATACTTGTCATCAGCATTATTCTGAACTGATCGAAACGTCCGAAAACTGCCCAGCCGGCAATACATGAGGCTCCGAAAAAATTTATATATTTTTGCATGAAAGTATTTGAAAATGAAGTAATTGAAGAAGAAATTGCACCTGGTAAGCCTATCTTTAGCATTTTAATAAATAGAGGCCAGTCTATCTTCAATTCCTTTAGAGAAACCTTGTATATTTCATCAGTAAAACACAAGACATAAAGAACAGGAATAATAGAAATTGCCTCTGAAATTACAGTAGCCAAAGCGGCACCTTTTATTCCAAGGTTAAAGTAAATTACAAAAACTAAATCAAGAATAATGTTTACAACTGAACTGAAAATCAGAAAATACAAGGGCCGCCTGGAATCTCCAAGTGCCCGTAAAATACCGGCACACATATTATAGAAAATTAAAAATACTACACCAGAAAAGTAGATTTTTAAATATGAATTGGCAAGTTCAAAAACTTCTTCTGGAACCTGAATTAAACGCAGAATTAAAGGAGATGTAAAAAGTCCCAGAGCTGTCATAAATAAACTGATTATTGCAGAGCTTGCTAAAGCTGTATGAATGGACTTTCTTAATAACCTGATATTTTTTGAACCGAAGGTCTGTGAAATTACTATTTGTGCACCAGTTGAAAATCCATTAAAAAAACTGGTTACAGTCATTATAATATGACTCGTAGAACCAATTGCGGCCAGGGCGTTTTTTCCAAGAAAATGACCCACTACAAAACAGTCTGCGGTATTATATAACTGCTGAAAAAGATTTCCTATAAAAAGAGGGATTGCAAACAATACAATTTGAGGCAAGACAGCGCCCTTTGTCATATCATTCAGACGAGCATTATTAGCATTTTTCATAATTCATATTCAAAAATTTATATCAGTTTTTGATTATGTTTGACTAATATACTTTTTTTATAACTGCTATAGTTTTTTCAAATAATTGACAGTTCATAAATCTTGTAGAATAATCGCTCTTATGAAAAAATCAATGACAATCATCTATCCCGAATACAACGGACTTTATATAAATCTTACAAACCGCTGCCCTTGTGCATGCACTTTTTGCATACGTCAGAAAGCTGTTGCTGCAGAATTTGATAATGTAGAAACTCTCTGGCTCGAGCATGAACCAGGTGCAGAAGAAGTGATTGCTGCAATAAAAGAAGAGGCAAAGCTTGAACGATTCAAGAATTACAAGGAGTTTGTTTTCTGCGGTTATGGCGAGCCGACAGAAGCTCTGGATGTGCTTCTTGAAGTAGCTGATTTTTTGAAGGCAAATTATTCTCTGCCGGTCAGAATAAACACAAACGGCCTTGCTGACCTGATAAACAAAAAGCCTGTTGCTCCTCTGCTTGCCGGAAAAATTGATGCTCTCTCAATCAGCCTGAATTCAAGTAATCCCGAGATTTACGAGAAAACTGTTCGTCCGGTTTTTAAGGAAAAAGCTTTTCCTGCAATGCTTGCTTTTGCAGAGCAGGCAAAAAACTTTGTTCCTAAGGTTGTCTTGAGTACGGTTGAAACAACCATCTCAAAAGAAGATGAAGAGGAGTGTACCCGGCT
>CAMJNC010000065.1 GCA_946407195.1 uncultured Treponema sp.
CTGATATTCAGCCTTTGATTAACGAAGGTGCACGCCGTGAAGATATTGCGGCTTCCATTTTCCAGGCTGTTGTTTCACAGACAATTTCCGGCCTTGCGTGCGGTAAGCCGATTCGCGGTCACGTTGCCTTCCTTGGCGGACCTTTGCACTTCCTTGACCAGCTGCGCCAGCGCTTTATAGAGACTTTAAAGCTTAAAGATGAGGAAATTATTGTTCCGGAAGACAGCCAGCTTTTTGTTGCCAGCGGTTGTGCTTTTGGTGCAGAAAGAAAATTTGATAATTCTGACGTTAAGTTCCCTACAATCTGCGAGTTCCGCGACAATCTTAAAAATCTTGTAGGTGCTGAGCTTTCTGAGGTTCAGCGTCTTGAACCGCTCTTTAAAAATCAGGCAGAGCTCGACGAGTTCGAGGTTCGCCATTCAGAGCAGAAGGCTAAGCGTGGTGACTTGAAAAAAACACACGGACCTGTTTTCCTTGGTCTGGACTCTGGCTCTACAACAACAAAGGCTTGTCTTATCGATAAAGACGGCCGAATTATCTGGGATTTCTATGCACACAATCAGGGAAATCCGGTTGAGCTTGCAGTTCAGGTTTTGAAAGATCTGTACGCTCAGCTTCCTGAAGATGTATATATTGCACGTGCCGTTTCTACCGGTTATGGTGAAGCACTTTTCCAGGCGGCTCTTGGAGTAGACTCTGGTGAAGTAGAAACCATTACTCACTTCCGCGCTGCTAACTTCTTTGTTCCTGGCGTTGAGTTCCTTCTCGACATTGGTGGACAGGATATGAAGTGTCTTCGTATGAAGGACGGAGCTATTGTAAGCATTCAGCTCAACGAAGCCTGCTCTTCTGGTTGTGGTTCCTTCCTCGACAACTTTGCCAACACAATGGGCATGGATGTAAAAGAGTTCGGAAAAATTGCCCTGATGGCACAAAAGCCTGTAGACCTCGGTTCGCGCTGTACAGTTTTCATGAACTCACGCGTAAAGCAGGCACAGAAGGAAGGTGCTTCGGTAGCGGATATTGCGGCTGGTCTTTCTTACTCTGTAATCAAAAATGCTTTGTTCAAAGTTATTAAGTTGCGCAAAGCTAGTGATATTGGTGAAAAGGTAGTTGTTCAGGGTGGTACCTTCTTTAATGATGCCATTCTCCGTGCCTTTGAAAAAATTGCCGGTGTAGAAGTTTACCGCCCGGATGTAGCCGGCCTTATGGGTGCTTACGGTTCAGCCCTTATCGCTTACGACCAGTGGCAGGATTTAATGATGCCAAAGCCAGGAGAGCCTGAGGATACTGTTCACGATGTTCGTTCTGGAATTGCAACCCTTAAGCAACTTGAAAACTTCCATGTAGACCTTGAGCTTCGCCGCTGCGGTAAGTGTCAGAATAACTGTCTTCTTACTATTAATACGTTCTCTACCGGAGACGAAAAACGTACTTTCATTACCGGTAACCGATGTGAAAAGGGTGCCGAAATTGAAGGTACTGTAATTGATGCAAGCAACAAAAAGAATACCGGACTTGATGATGACGATGCAGGTCCATTACCAAATCTTTTTGACTGGAAATATAAACGTCTGTTTAATTATGTACCGCGTAAACCGGAAGATGCTCCAATGGGAGATGTTGGTATTCCGCGCGTACTTAATATGTACGAAAACTATCCGTTGTGGTTTACGTTCTTTAACGAGCTTGGCTTCCGTGTAATTTTGAGCCAGCGTTCAAGCCGCAATGTTTATGAAAAAGGTCTTGAGACAATTCCGTCGGAATCTGTATGTTACCCTGGAAAAATCAGCCATGGTCATGTTGTTTCACTTTTACAGCGCGGTGTAAAATTTATTTTCTATCCGTGTGCACCATATGAATATCAGGAAGACCCTGGAGCAGGTAACCACTATAACTGTCCTATTGTAACAAGCTATCCTGAGGTTTTGCGTAACAATGTAGACGAGCTTCGTCAGGATCCGACAGTTACTTACATGGATCCGTTCCTTCCAATTTATGATAAGGAAGCACTGGCAGAACGTCTTTGCGAAGAGATGCAGAAAAAGTTCCCTCAGCTTACACGCGAGCAGATTTTTACTGCTGTAGATAAGGCGTGGGCAGAGCAGGAAAAATTCCGCGAGGATGTTCGTCAGAAGGGTGAAGAGGCTCTCGAAGAAATTATTACAAAGGGCGGAAGCGGTATTGTTCTTGCCGGTCGTCCTTACCACCTCGACCCGGAAATTAACCATGGTATTCCGGAAATGATTAACGGCCTTGGACTTGCTGTTCTTACAGAAGACTCTGTTGCTCATCTTGGAAAAATTGAACGCCCGCTCCGTATTATTGACCAGTGGGTTTACCATAACAGACTTTACCGTGCCGCTCAGTTTGTAAGCGAAATGCCGTCGCTCGAGCTTGTTCAGCTGACTTCATTTGGCTGCGGTCTCGATGCCGTAACTGCCGATCAGGTTGATGAAATTCTTCGTGCTAAGAGCCGCATGTATACTCTCATTAAGATTGATGAGGGAAGTAACCTCGGCGCGGTTCGTATCCGTATCCGCTCGCTGATTGCAGCTGTAAAGGAACGCCGCCGCAATAAGGCTAAGCCGGTAATTAAATCGTCTGCTTATAACCGCGTAATCTTTACAGAAGAGATGCGCAAGAACTATACAATCATCGGCCCACAGATGTCGCCGATTCACTTCCGCATTCTGGAGAAGGCCTTTGCTGCCTGCGGCTATAACTTTGTTGTGCTTGACGCTGTAGATCCTAAGGCTGTTGAAGCTGGTCTTAAATATGTTAATAATGACGCATGTTATCCATCTCTGCTTGTAGCAGGCCAGATGATTGCGGCACTTGAAAGCGGAAAATATGACCTTGATAGAACTGCGCTGATTATTACTCAGACGGGTGGCGGTTGCCGCGCGACAAACTATATCGGATTTATCCGCCGTGCTTTGAATGACGCAGGTTGGGGACATATTCCGGTTCTGTCTTTAAGTGCACAGGGCTTTGAAAAGAACCCGGGCTTTAAGATTGATTTCCCTCTTATTGATAATCTTGTTAAATCAATTATGGTGGGCGATGTATTCATGCGCGTGCTTTACAGGACACGTCCTTATGAGGCAGTTCCTGGCAGTGCAAATCAGCTTTACGAAAAATGGAATGCGCGTGCAGAAGCACTTTTCAGTAAGCGTGTTTCTAACCGTGATTATAATAAACTGATTAAGGGAATTATCCGCGACTTTGACAACCTGCCGCTTAAGCCGATTAAAAAGCCACGCGTTGGTGTTGTTGGAGAAATCCTTGTAAAATTCCATCCAACTGCAAACAATCAGATTGTTGAGACAATTGAGCGCGAGGGTGCTGAATGTGTAATGCCAGACCTTGCAGATTTCTTCTTCTACACCTTCTCGGATGATATTATCCGTCACCGAGATCTTAAGTTCACAAAGAAATCTGCAATTATTGCCCGTCTTCTTGTATGGGTTCTGGACCTTTACCGCAAGAAGATGATTAAATACCTTAAGAAGAGCCGTCGTTTTGAAGCACCTTCTTCAATTTATGAGCTGATGAAGGGAGTTGATGATATCGTACAGCTTGGAAACATGACAGGTGAAGGCTGGTTCTTAACTGCCGAAATGGTTGAGCTGATTCACGAGGGTGCTCCAAGTATTGCCTGTGTTCAGCCGTTTGCGTGTCTTCCAAATCACGTTACCGGTAAGGGTATGATTAAGGAACTGCGCCGCCGCTTCCCAGAAGCAAATATTTCTGCAATTGACTATGATCCGGGAAGCTCAGAGGTAAATCAGCTTAACAGACTTAAGCTTCTGCTTTCTAATGCGCCGGTTGGAAAACATCCGGATGAGGTTGAAAATAATATGATTCGTATGGCAGACGGAACTCTGGTAAAGGCCGAGATTCGTCTTGCTGCTGGGGCAACAGACACTGACCCTGCCGGAGAAGCAATGAAGGCTTAACCGGTCGGGTGAGGGGAGGAAAAATTGAAAAAACTAATTTGTCTTGTTACGGCATTATTTGTAATACTTCCGGTTTTTGCAGCTTATAACAGGCTTGGAATTCCAGATTCTTCAGAAATCCGTATGGGACTTGAAGAGCAGTGGTTTACTGCTCCTTTGAGTGAAGTACGAATGAATGCCCCGGAAATCCGTGCGAATAATAACGGTGAAAAGTTCCAGATTCGTCTGGAAGAAAACGAGACAACCTTTAATGTTTTTGTTTCTCCCCGTGCTCTTATTAAAGTAAATGTATATTCAGACAAGGGAATGTACACCGAAGAGCAGGAGCTTTATCCTGGAGATGCAGCTGGAAGCTGGGTATTAATCCGCGATAAAAGAAACGGAAAGCCGCTTCGCATACGCTATTATTTTGTAAAAAACAGCGAAGTATTCATTCAGTTTACTCCACAGGGAAAAATTGCTCTTGCAGACCTTGTAATTTTTGGTCACTATGCAGCACGCGGTGTTCCAACAGGAATGCCTTTTGAAAAATTCTATTCTGCTTCGTTTGAAGATGTAATGACAATTACAGAAACAAAGCTTCCGTGGAATTATGTTCTTACAGATCCTCAGCAGTATAACGGCATTAAGCAGATGATTGCTGTAATCCGTGAAAAGCTTCCTTCAATTACAATTGTTCCGGATGCCATGTATGATGAGACCGGAGCTCTGGTTCATATTTCTAATGGTAAAAAGTTTGATAAGGCAGAAATGGCTGATGTTCCTGAAAATAATCTGCTGCTTTCTTCTGCAGGCTTTGTAAAATGGATTGCAGATGGTCTTGTAGAGCCTATGTCTGGCGGCCTTTTAAAAAGAGATCCGCTTATAAAAGAAACTGTTGAAGTAAAGGACAACGGCAGACAGGGTGTTCTTTCTCAAAAATATGATCTTTTCTTTTCTCTTAACTGGGTAAGAAATCTTGCTTCGGCTGTGGTTTCTGTTTATTCAGGAAAGACCTATATGTTTAATCAGTCTGGAGTTGATGTAACAATTAATCCGTTTGCCTCTTCAATTACAGATAAGGGAGTTGCAAATACTGTTACCTTTGTTGAAAATTCCGGTCATACAGTTGCTGTACTTCATTCTCTGCTTTATGTGCTTGCGGCTACCGAGCCTGGTACCCTGTACTTTGGAGCAATAAGAGGAACCGATAGAACTGTTTCTCCTGAAATTATGGCCTTTAATGAATGCGTTGCCTTTTTCCCTTATTTTACCGATGACGGCGCATTTGCCTGTACTGTATTTATAAACGGCCGTGAAATGACTCTTGAAAATTTCTGTTACTATTATGCAGATGACTTTGTTTATCTTACAAGGGTGAAATCTTCTGAACGATTTTTCCCTCAATAACCTATGAAACGATTATTTACAATTTTTATTCTACTTATTTATTCTGCCCTGTGCTTTGCTCGGGCAGAATCTGACATTCAGCTTTTTAATGAAATAAAGCAGTCTTTTAGTAATGGCTTTTATCCGGGTGCAGTTAGTGCAGCGGAAGAGCTTCAGTCTGGTTTTCCTAAATCTTCGTTTATTCCTTCTGCTTTAGCCTATAAGGGTGAATCGCTGATTTATATGGAAAATTATAATGATGCAATAGCTGCTCTGGAGCTTGCAGTTTCTCAGATGCATTCCGGTTCGCCGGAAATTATCCGCTGCAATTACCTTTTGGGACGAGCTTTTTATGCCCAGAAAAAATATCCTGCAGCTCTGAAAAAATATCATCTAGCCTGTAGACTTGCCCTTACAAATAAAGACATGGATTTTTATGCGCCTTCGGTTTTATATTCCGGACGCGCATTTTATGAGCTTGAAGAATGGAAAAAAGCAATTCCTCATTTTGAATATGTTGCAGAAAATGGAAAGCTTTTTGATTCAGCTGATTATGGTGAAGCACTTCAAAAGCTTTTTATCTGCTATAACAAAACAGGAAAGCCTTCTAAAACTGTAGCCCTGTTTAAGAAGTTACCAGAAGAGAGCTTTGAGCCGGCAGTATATCTTTCTCTGTGCTTTTATTATGGAGATGCCTGTGCTGCACTTAAGAATAATGAAGATGCTTATAAGGCTTATAGCCGTGTTCTGGACAGCAGCAGTAAAAATATTCCTGGAATTAACAGCTTTCTGCTTCGCGTTGCAGCAGATGAGTTCAATGCTAAAAATTATGAGAAGTCAGAAAACTATCTTTCTAAAATTGAAGTTCCGGAAGAAAATGGAAATTCTGATTTAAAGCTTTTCAAAAATCTTTATCAGGCAAAAATTCAGCTTGAGCGTGGAGAGCCTAAGGAAGCAGAAAAAACACTTTCTGGTCTTGAGTCCGTAGCAAAAAAATCAGAGATCGAGGGTGCAGCAGATGCTTATTATTCAACACTCTTACAGTGCAAAATTCAAAACGAAAAATGGGAAGAGATTCCGGCTTTGTATGGAAAGCTCAAGTCGCCGGGACAGGCAGACCGTATAGCTGTTTCTACTTATTATTATAAAAAGGGACAGTTTGCTAAGGTTGATTCTACCTGCGGTGAACTTTATGCTTCGGCTTTGTGCAAGCTGGGAAAATACGAAGAGGCTTGTGCAGAGTATAAAAAGCTGATTTCAAATAAAGAAAAGAATTCGTTGCAGGCTGCGCCTTTTGATTATGCACTTGCTTTGTTCCATTGCGGCCGATATGCAGAAGCAGAAAAAATTGCAGCTTCATCTGGAGATACTTCCAGAGATTATGTCCGAGGACTTTGCTTTGTAAATCAAAAAATATGGAAGTCTGCAGCAGAATGCTTTGCTGCATATATACGTCAGAATTCAAGTAGTCCGGATTTTAATAAGCTGTCTCTTTATTACAAGGGTTATGCAGAATACAATCTAGCGGAATTCAAAAATTCATATTCTTCATTTGTACGATATTGTATGGAAGAAGGTAATGGAAGTTCCGGCTCATACAATGCCAGCGCCGCAGGCGCCGGTCTCGCCGGCCCTTATGTACTGCGCAGCTACGAGTACGCCGTAAAGTCTGCACTCCAGACAGGCGACTTCAAAAATGCTTCGGTTCAGGCAGCAAACCTCGTGCGCTATTCACCGGCGGGAGAACAGCAACAGAAGGCGGTTATTCTCAGCGCCGAAATATTTACAGACTACGAAAACTACGATGCGGCAATAGACCTGCTTGCGCCATATACCAGCGGCCGCGACGAGTTTGCAGCACAGAGTATTTTCATGACTGCAAAAATCTACGAACGTAAGAATAATGTAAATCGAGCCGATGAGCTTTACCGCCGTATTTACGAGAATCTTCCGCGCTCCTCATACGCCGAGGAAGCAATGTACCGTGCGGGCGAGGTTTATTATTCACATGGAGAATATTCTGCGGCCTTTTCGAGATTTAATTCTTACATATATAAATATACTAATGGCCGCTTTAGTGATGCGGCACTGTTTTACAGCGGTGAGTGCGCGCTACGTCTTGGAGAAAACGACCGCTGTGTTATGTTGAATAAGACTCTTTTACAGAAGTGGCCGGCAAGTGTTTATGCGTACGGCGCGAATAAAAATCTGCTCGAGGCTTATTATAAGCAGGAGGAATATTCGCAGGCGCTCGGTGCTGCGCGTATTATGCTTCGCGATTTTCCTAAGCAGGCGGGCGATGATGAAATTGGAAAACGCGCCCGGGAACTCGAGAAAATTGTGGGCGGTGTAGACCGCCGCGTTGCAGAAAAAGAGAGTGAGTTTGTAGGGGCCGGGGAGGCAGGAACGATTGCGGGGCGACGTGTAGGTACGGAACTTGTTCGTTTGTATGCGGAAAGTCTTTCTACTCAACGCGAGGCGTTTGAGCTGGCGGAGCGCCTTTTTGCTAAGCAGACGGGGGCTTCGGAGAGGGCGGATGCGGCTTATAATGCGGAGTTTATTGCGGAGTACAGCCGTAAGAACGGAGAAAATAAAAAGGCTGCCCAGATGTATCTTAAGGCAGCAGAATATTATAGAAGTGTAAAAAATGAGGGTGGTGCAGCTACAGCTCTTTACGGTGCAGCCGAGGCATTTGCGGCAGAAGGTCTTGCAGGTGATGCACGCGAAACTGCGGCTCTTCTTAAGGAGCTTTATCCTCAGAGCATTCAGGCAGAGCGGGTAGACAGAGTAACCGGCGCTGCACGTAACTAGGAGATTTTTATGAAGCAAAATAAAAAATCAGTAATTATATTTTCTTTACTTTTGATTTGTGCAATGGGTAGTACTAATGCGGCACTCTGGGCACAGAATATTGAGCTGCCGGAAGTTACAACAGTAATATCAGGTGAAACTGAAAAAGCTGGTACAGATACACTTCCGGATTTTAGTGATGTCTTAAAACTACCGACCGGTAGTGGAGACGTACAGCCTGTGCTACCGGAAGAAGATACAGCTGAAAATACTGACATTGCTGCAGGTAAAACAAAGTCTGTTGAAAAATCAGTTTATGCTGAAGGTTTGATTGGCGGTGGTTACCCTGGTGTTTTTACAGGAAATATTTCTGTTGCAAGAACAATTGGTGCAAGTCCGTTTAAGTTCAGCTTTGAGCATGATTCAGCAACAGGCTATGCAAAGCATTCATTAACAGATGGCTTTAGTGATAAAACAACAAAGCTTAGTATTGAAAAGCAGTACAAGAAAAATCAGTTTGAGTGGGGTGCTTCCGGCTTTTATAAATCTGCAGAAAACGGTTTGCAGGGACAACTTAGCAAATATGGTGCCGGTCTTATGAATCAGGATTTTTATAATGCGGCTGGAAATGTAACTTATTCCTTTGACAACGGATTTTCTGTTGGTGCTGCTGCAGGAGCTGATTTTTATAACCGCTATGCAGACATTGAATGCTCTCAGATTAATACGGTAACTTATTTTACACTTGCTCCTTCTTTACTTTTACGCTGGGAAGGTTACGGCTTTGATGCTGGCTTTACAACAGATTATGATTATGATACTGAGCTTTCTGAAAATATTCTTTTTCCAAAAAGCCATCGCGCAAAATTTATGCTCGATCTTCAGTGGGAAAATGATATCTTAAGATTATATGGAAATGCTGCTGCTGTTGTTGGAAAAAATATTATGGACGAATCGGTTATTGTTCCATTCACTGTTGGAGTAGAAGCTTCTTTCCCGGTATACTTTGCAAATCGCAGCCTTTCTCTTTGTGCAGAAGGCGGTATAGATTCTTATAAGCCAAAAAACTATGACCTCGAGGAACAGTTTAAATTTACAAATCTTGACTGGAATACTTCTGAGGTTTCTGAATGGTATGGAAAATTTAATCTCAGCCTGCCTCTGAAAGAAAGCTTTACAGGTATTGCCGGAGTTGAATACAGACAGACTGCTTATGGTAACGGCAGATGGCAGCCTGATTTTGAAGCCAATACTCCTGTTTACAGTTATTATGTTCAGGACTTCCAGGTGCTTTCTACAGAGTTCGGACTTTCATATCATAAGGGAATTTTTGGTATAAGCGGAAGCTGGCATTCAAACTGGATAGATGTTGATGCTGATGAAAATGCTCAGACTGTTGAAATCGATGTAAATATTCAGGATGAAAATTCAAAATGGGGAGCTGATGTAAATGTTACTCTTCCAATCAATGATGAAATGGAAACACCGATTGTAAATGCAGAAGGCTTTATTCGTGTAACTCAGTCGGTGCGTGCAGTTCTTAATATCAGTGATTTAATTAAGCTGTATAAGGGTGAAACAAGAACTTATGCAGGAATATATGAAGGCAGAGGTGGTTCTGCATCTCTGCTCTTAAAATTTGTTTTCTAAGGAGATTAGAATGTTTCAGACATTAAAATCAGGTGGACCGCTGATGTTCCCAATTATCATCTGCGGTATTATTGCAACTTTTATTATTATTGAACGATGTATTTATTTTTATAATATCAATAAACGTGATATTAAATTGATGAGCGACCTTGATGGTTCTCTTGCCGCTGGTAACTTTGAAGCGTGTGCAGTTGCCTGTGCTCAGGCTGATACTCCGCTTTCTCAGGTTGTAAAAAAAGCAGTTGATTGCCGCCGTTACGAAGAGCATGATTTGCGAGAAGCTGTTGAAGCTGAAATGGATTTTGTTGTTCCACGTCTTGAACATCTTTTAACTCCGCTTGGAACTATTGCCAATATTGCAACTCTGCTCGGATTGCTTGGTACTGTTACTGGTAACATTAAGGCGTTCGGTGTTCTTGGAGCAGGCGGTTCTATGGGGGATCCGGCTCTTCTTGCTGGTGCAATTGCCGAGGCTCTTGTTACTACAGTAGCCGGTTTGAGTGTTTCAATTCCATCTGTAATTTTTCATAACTATTTTGTTTCCCGTGTAAATAGAAGACTTGTAGAAATGGAAGCACGTGTAACTTCTGTACTGCTTCGTCTTACAGGACGTGTCCGCTAACGCGAGGTGCTTATGAAATTTAAAACCAAACGAGAGGGCATCCGCTCTAACGTGGATATGACCCCGATGATTGATATTGTATTCCAGCTGATTTTGTTCTTTCTGGTTTCTACTACCTTTGCAACCTTGCCTGGAATCAAGCTGAATCTTCCTCAGAGCCATACTGCTGAATCTACAAGCCTTATGGGAATTACGATTACTGCAGGCAGCGATGGTGCTCTTTATTTTAATGATAAGGAAGTTTCTATGACCGGTCTTGGTGAAGAGCTTTTGACTTTTGATACCGGTACTACAAAAAAAGAAGAGTTCCCGGTTTCGCTCGAAGCTGATTCGGAAGTAACCAACGGAACCATTGTAAAGATTTTTGATGTGATTCGTGAAAGCGGATACTGCGTCATCAATTTAAGGACTACTGCAGAAAAATGATAAACTATAAGGGAAAGCCGCTTTTTGGCGAAGACAGTTCAGCTTCTACTACCAGTGAATTTTTCGCAATTGCGGGTACCATTTTATTCTGGCTTATTTTTTTGATTTTTTCTTTTGTGATTAAGCCGCAGCCTAAAAAGAAGTACAAGGAAGTGCAGATTGTTCTTTCGAGCACACCTGTAGTTCAAAAAACAGAAGAAGCCCCGGCACCAGCCGAGCAGGCAGCGGCAAGTGCAAGTGCATCAAGTGCTGAGAGTGTAGTGGAGCAGGTAGTGGAAACACCGGCTCCTGCGCCGGAACCTGTAAAGAAAACAGTTGAAACTCCGGCTCCAAAAAAGACTGAGACTCCAAAGCCAAAAGCTCAGCCTCAACCAAAGAAAGAGCCTGCAAAAACACAGAGTGCACCAAAGCCGGTTCTAGCTCCTAAGCCTGCAGAGCCTGTTGAGTATGCAATTGATCCTATGGAAGCATTTGCACAGCAGACAAAACAGCAGCCTAAAAAAGAATTTGACTGGTCGTCTTTTGATGACGATGAACCTGTTGAAAGTTCAACTTCAAATCAGGTGAATACTGTTCAAAGCAATACACCGGCTTTTTCCGGTTCTGCAGGAACAGCTGCTTCAAGTTCAGATACAAAGCAGACTAGTACTTCTGCTTCAAAAAACTCACAGTCACAAAATGCTTCTGCTTCAACCTCAAACGCGCTGCAGGGAATTAAAAACTCTACCTTCAAAGGTAATGCTGCAAACGGCGTTCAGTCGGAAACATCAGCCAAAACCAAAACCAGCGGCTCGGGTAAAGTTGAAATGCAAATGTCTAACGGCCGTTCACGAGCTCTTATATATCCTGAAAAGCCTGTCATTAATCTTTCTGCACAGGCTGCCGCTACGATTGATGCTTCCATTACAGTTTCAATTTCATTTAAGGTTAATGAAAAGGGAAATGTTTCTGGAATAACAATCAGCCCGGCTTCTGCCTTCAAGGAAATTGTAAAGCAGGAAATTACCGGTCAGTTATTAGACTGGCTCTTTGAACCGGCTGATTATACGGCAACTGCGACTTTCGATTATACGATTGTAAAACGCTAAAAAGCGTAATATATTTCTCTTAATATTCTCTAGTACACTAGTATTTTAGTTGATGTATTTTTAATGTAATGTTATACTATAAGCGTAAATATTTAGGAGAAATATTATATGGAAATGACTTTACGTTGGTACGGAACTGGTTTTGATTCCGTTACTTTGCAGCAGATTAGACAGGTGCCTGGAGTTCATGGTGTTATTACTACCTTGTATGATTCTGTGCCTGGAGATGCATGGGAGCTTGCTGCTATTCAGAAAATCAAAAAGGAAGTTCAGGATGCCGGGCTCAAGATTGCCGGAATTGAAAGCGTAAACATTCACGACGACATTAAAATTGGCGGCGGCGACCGCGATAAGTATATCGAAAACTACATTAA
>CAMJNC010000066.1 GCA_946407195.1 uncultured Treponema sp.
GGACAACGATTGGTCCGTCTACAGAAGTAACACCACGATATTCAATACCTTTCATCTGTTTCCCTCCACACCTAGCGATAAAGTCGCTCTACTTCACTAATCTGCGAATCAAGGTGATTCTTGATTTCGTTAATCTTGTCCATCTCATCGTTTTTATAAACCATTTTGATTCGGACAATTTCATCGCAAACAGGAAGTGCCACAACCTGAGAAAGAGTTGCACCGGCCTTAATACAAGCCGAAGCCCTCTTGTAATATTCCATCATCAGTTCAAGAATCGCAATCTGCTTATCTGTTGAACAATACTTATCAATATCATCAAATGCATTCTGCTGGAGGAAGCCGTTCTTAATCATTTCTGCAACGCGAAGAACAAGGCGCTCGTTATCCGGCAGAGCATCCGGGCCGATAAGGCGGACAATCTGCTGAAGTCTGTTTTCATTTTTCAAAAGCTCAAGAGCTTCCTGTCGCAAACTTCCCCAAAGAGGATTATGAACCTCCCACCAGTCTCGAACCTCATCTGCATATTCTGAATAAGAATCAATCCAGCCGATTGCAGGATAGTGACGTGCATTTGCAAGCTCACGGTCCAGAGCCCAGAAGCAGCGGATAAAGCGCTTTGTGTGCTGAGTAACCGGCTCAGAGAAGTCGCCGCCCGGAGGAGAAACAGCACCAATAACTGATACTGAACCTTCCTGTCCTTCAAGGCTGATTACACGGCCAGCTCGTTCATAGAAAGAAGCAAGACGGGTTGGTAAGTATGCAGGAAAGCCTTCCTCTGCAGGCATTTCTTCCATACGGCCGGAAAGTTCGCGGAGAGCCTCGGCCCAGCGCGAGGTAGAATCAGCCATAATGGCAACTGCCATACCCATATCGCGGAAGTATTCTGCAAGTGTAATTCCCGAATAAAGGGAAACTTCACGGGCAGCTACCGGCATGTTTGAAGTATTTGCAATAAGGATTGTTCGCTCCATAATAGAACGTCCGGTACGCGGGTCAATAAGTTCAGGGAACTCTGTAAGTACCTCTGTCATTTCGTTTCCGCGTTCACCGCATCCAATATATACGATTAAGTCTGCATCACACCATTTTGCAACGGCATGCTGAGTCATTGTTTTTCCAGTTCCAAAGCCGCCAGGAATTGCTGCTGTACCACCCTTTGAAAGCGGGAAGAAAACGTCGATTACACGCTGTCCTGTAATAAGAGGCTCGGTTACTCCAAGCTTCTGACTGTAAGGACGAGGCTTACGAACCGGCCAGTACTGTGCCAGCTGAATCTCTTCGTCGAGTTCTGTTGTGGCAATTACATCGTTTACAGTGTAGTCGCCTGTTCCCTTAAAGCTTTTGAGAGAACGTCCGCGAACTGTAGGCGGTACCATTATTTTTTCTGTAATAGATTCTGTTTCTTTTACGGTTCCAAGCACCATACCAGGCTTAATTGGAGTTCCCTCGCCTACGCCATCAGCAGCATCAAAATGCCATACCCTGGTTTCGTCCAGAGGCTGAGTGCGTTCGCCCGGCAGCAAAAATCCGCCCGAATGCTCATACATTGCCTTAAGCGGTCGCTGAATACCGTCGTAAATATTTCCTACTACACCAGGACCAAGACGAAGCGAAAGAGGACGCTGTGTACACACAACCTTTTCGCCAATGTGCATACCTGTGTCTTCCTCGTAAACCTGGATAGTAGCGTTTCCTTTATTCTGGCGGATGATTTCACCAATCAGTTTTTTCTCGCCAACATCAACTACATCATAAAGACCGCAGCCGTCGAGTCCTTCTGCATAAACAATAGGACCGGAAATGCGGGTAATTTTTCCTTCTATCATAATTCACCTCCGAACAAGGTAGAAGAAAGCTCTGCACGGTTTGTATCGAGAAGCTTTTCAATCACCTCGCTTAAGGTAAGGCGGCAGCGGAAGTTTTTATCTTCTGATTCAAGAATTATTCCCTGTGGCTTTTCGAGTCCGATTTCCTCTTCGAGGGCACTTGCACCAAACTTTGTTTCAGAAACGTTTACAAGCTTGCTGCCCAGTTTATCTGACAGGAACTTTTTTGCACCCGCAACAGAAAAGCCGTAAACATAAGCATTAAGACGGAGCTCTGTTTTAAAATCAAAATCGCGTGCAACAAGGGCAAGCCGTTTTTCTTCTGTAAGCCCTTCCAGATATTTATTTATATTCTGAATAACAGCATTCTGAATAAATGAAACCTTAAAGCGTTCTTTTTCCAGAGGCACTACCGCCATACGGTCTTTTTCAAAGGCTTCGAGCTTGTGTGCAAAGAACTGCTGTTTTTCTGCTGTTGCTTTTTCAATATCAGCCTCAACAGAAGCAAGCAGCTTTTCGCAGTCTGCGTCTGCCTTTGCAAGCATTCGTTCTGCTTTTTTACGTGCGTCTGCCTGAATCTCTTTATCCAAAATATCTGTAGATCGTAATTCCTGCATTCTAAACCTCAACACCTACGGCTTCTTTAATTGCATCTGAAAGGGTCTTCTTACCCTTGAGATGTCCGTTTAAGCCGGGCACTTCTACAATCAGAGGAAATTTTCCTGTTTTCTGCCACGCGATTTCTTCGTCTTCAATATAACTTGCAGCCTGCTCGGTAAGAATGAGCACGCGCGGAATTTCTCCAGAAGGAACATTTACAATTCCACCCTTTCCGGTAACACGGTTAAAGGCATCCAGAACCTCGGCTCTGTTTTCTGCCACCATACCGTCAATTCCAGTAAGCTTAAAGGCAAGTACTAATTCGCGTTCGCCTATTATATAAAATTTCAAACTGGCTCACCTGCCATCCTGTTTTTATTTGAACAGGATAAGAACTCCAACGAGCATACCCCAAAGACAGATACCTTCTGCAAGACCTACGAAAGGAAGTGCCTTACCAGAAAGCTCAGGATTTTCGCTCATTGCGCCCATTGCAGCTGCACCAATTTTTCCTACTGCCATACCACCGGCAATACAGGCAAGTCCTACAGAAATTGCAGCAGCGAGGTATTTCATTCCTCCAACTGATGCGGCAGCTGCTGTGTCTTCTGCGAACAGCATTGCACTACCTGCTAATAATGTGATGAAAGAAACAAATCTCTTTTTCATATTTATACTCCTATTTCAACTCAAACCTGAAAGGCTTGAACTCTTTACCAGTTTCATGGAAGAACTTACTGAAGAATTCGTAATACTGAAGACGTATTACCTGAATTGCAACAATCATTCCTTCCAGTACAATTATGAGTGCGTTGCCGGCAATCAAAACGATAATTCCGCCAACTGTACCCGGTCCACCTACCATGTTGGTAAGTGTAAGAATTGTAAAATTCAAAACAGCGTGGGAAAGTGCAAAGGCACCAACACGCACAAAGCTTACGGTATTTGAAAGGTATCCCGAAATTACTTCGATAATTTCTACAACGCTCGAAATAAGATATGTACCAAAGCCGTTTTCAAAGAGCGGCTTTTTACCTTCAAAGGCACGCTCGAAAGGCTCGGCGAAGGCAGCAAAGAAAAGGGATACGGCGATTATGATTATGTCGTAAGCGGCCACGGTGTGTTTTGCGAGAACTATGCGGAGTACGAGAGCAATTACATACCAGAAGAATACAGCTCCGGCAAGTCCGTTTTTACCAAAAAGCGCTTCGGCATATTTTTTACGTGTAAAATTATTTATGATGTTCAAAAGTAATCCGCAGGTATTGATTACAAAACCGATTGCTACTGCAACACCGAATACACCAAACATTACATAAATTGATTTAGGATCAGCAGAAGGCATAAGGTGTAAAATTGGAGCGTGAGGCTTTCCGAACAATCCTGTTACAAACTCTGCAAATGGTTCAAGCAAGGTTTCTGTTCCAAAGAACTCACCGGTCAAAAGTCCCATAATCGAGCTTGAAACACCTATTGCCATAAAAATAGGAGCAAACTTATTCCATACTCCAACCTTAATTACATTGCAGGCCATCAGGATTCCAAAAAGAACAAAGAAGAGCCCCTGACCAAAATCGCCGAACATAATTCCAAACAGAATTGTAAAGAACACTGCAACAAACGGCGTAGGATCAATTGCTCCGTAAACCGGAGAACCGTAAGAGAAAATCATACGCTCAAAGCTCTTTACAAATTTTCCATGCTGAAGCTTTACAGGTACCTGCTCCTTTCCTGACATAACAGAAGGAACCTCAAACGGCTCATAAGCACGAATAGCAATACGTCCTTCTGTAAGCTCGTCCAGCCCCTTCATATAGCTTTCAGTTTCACCAGCAGGAATCCATCCGGTAATGCGGTATACAAGCTCGGTAGATTCAAGGCGACGGGTCACCTCTTCAATCTGAACTGCAATTGTAAAACAGCCAAGAAGATGCTCAAGCTGCTTGCGATGTGTTTCTGCGAAGTTAGCTTTTTCTGTATTTAATTCTTCCAGAAGCTTTTGAGCCTGAAGCTTCTTTTCTTCAAGTCCCTTTAAGGCAGACTCTGGAACGCCCTTAAAATCAGCCGGAACCTCAAGCTCAACAAAGTTATGATTCTTAAGCTCTGCATCAAGGGCAAAGCGGCCTTTTTTAGAAGAAGCTACAAGAATATGCGAAGAATCATTTCCAAGCTTGATTACTACAGCAGAGCCTTCGAGGCGGTCTTTTAAATCTTCAAACTTATCTTCCGGAATGCGTCCTATTCTAAGCGACAAAAAAGAAAGATGTTCAAGCTCAGAATAAGAAACCTGAAGGTTTGAAAAGGCCATTGCCTCTTTATAGGCGTCATTTACCTTTGCAGCTTCATCAGCTGCTTCTGCAAGTCTTGTCTTAAGCTGTGTATAAGCGGCAATTACATCTGCAGCCTTTCTGCGGTCTTCATCGCGTGGAGCCGAACAGCTTTTAATATCATAAGATGCTTCTTCGTAACCAAGCTCTTTGTAAGCCTTTAAAAGTCCCTCGTAAAACTGAGAATCTATATTAAGTGCATCAGCAGAAGCTTCATCAGCGCCTGCCGAATCTGCGGCACCAGCACTGCTTTCCTTAAGCTTAGACTGAAACTGAAAATTTTCGTTTTTACCTATATATTCTATTACCGACGAAATATCATCTTTAAGAACCATAAGCTCCAGAAGTGTCATTTCTGCAGTTCTAGCCATTTATACCTCCAATAGCATCCATTGCTTCAGCGGAATCAACATTTAATCTTATACTTTCAACAGCGGTACGTATACAGCTGAGCTCAAAATTCTTCATTTTATACCAGCCGATAAGTCCAGCCGGTTCTCCCGGAAACTGATGAAAGAGCTTAGAAGCCTTTCTGTTTATTTCCACTCTGTTTCGTTTTTCAATCCAGATTGGATCTATCTGCCATACGGTACCCGGCTCATAAGGATTTACAAGTGAAGCATATTTCCAGTTGCTCCAAACCTCATATTCATCCAAAGGCCATTCTAGAATCTTTAAGGCAGGAGCAGCAACAGGGTCTGAATGTCCTGGCTTATCTGTTACATAAATCAGATTTTTTATAATATCCTCTGATTTCATTTTATAATACAGTCTGAGTCGTAAAACCCATACAATATTTTTAACTATATATTCCTGGCGGTAAAGATTAAGCAAAGCCTCTCCCGCTTCACCCTTCTGCTTTAAGGCCGAATTCCACAGGTGCTGGCAGATCTGAATATCAATCTTAAAATCCTGCTCCTGCTGCTCATGAATTCCGGGCACCTTATTATACCATGAAAAAGCAGTTCCCTTGGTTATTTTTCTAATATCTGGCCAGGCAGCATAGTTCAGCAAGGAATATTTTTTTAAGCTGATTATTTCAGGGCATTTTGTTTCACCCTTACACAAAGCGGCTCCAAGCTCCTTAAGGTTTTCGCCTTCAAACATAAGAAGCTGATCCTGGAGTACCTCTTCGGGCTTATCGTAAAGACTTATAAAATTTACAAACTGATTTATAAAGTCGGAAAAAGCTTTTTCTTCAATCTGCTGCGAAAGCATTACCTCGGGAACCATAGGAGGTTGTGTACGGAACAAAAGTGTCCACAACTCGCCAAGGCTTTTTACGGCAAAAAGCTTTTGAGCACGCTGTCCTGTAAATGATTTACCTAAGATTCCATTTGCTTTTGCAAAGATGTAAGCACCAGCACCAGTCTTATCCATAAAGGAACTCCCAACTCAGACCAGCTTATTAAAAAATCAGCTTGTCCAGCAAAGACGAAAAAGCCTCGTAATTCTGAGGTTTTGCAGCAAGCGATTCTTTATAGGAATCAATTTCTTTCTGATATTTTTCTGCTATTGAATTGTGATTATTCTGATATTCAGCTTCGAGGACTGCCGCTGTTTTATCGTAGCGGGCTTTATATTCTGAATTGTATTTTACACGAGCTTCGGAAAGGCGGCGGTCTACTTCCTGTGCGGCGTCGTTTATAAGCGCCGAGGCATTTTTTTCAACCTCAAGAAGATGATTGATGGCATCTATTTCCATTGTTGTCTCTGCCATATTTTTGCCTCCTGTCTTACTTACGCTACATTTCCATAGATTCTATAAGCTCATAAACTTCCTGAGAAGTTTTAGCCTGCAAAACATTTTTTACAAAATCCGGCTGGCTCACTATTTCAAGAATATCTCTTAAAACATGCAGGTGAGTCTCGGTATCTTTTTCTTCAAAAAGGATTTCAAAAATTACATTTACTACAGGATGCTCCGGATTAGTTTCCGGTTCGGGAGATTCAAATTCAATTCCCGAACGGCTAATTCCCATAGCAACCATAGTAGTTCCCGCAGAGCTGCATAATGCATGGGGAACAGCTACGAAAGGAAATACAGCAGTACTCATTTTCTCTTCCCTTGCGATAAGGGCATCCATTGCTTCCCGTCTGTTTAAGTCAGGATTTTTAGCAACCAGGATCTCGAGAAGTTCCGCAAAGCTTTCTTCTTTTTCGGAACTCTCCAGCCCTACTTTTATGCTGGCCGGAGTAATGAAACCGCTGAGCATTCAACGTTCCTTAGTTAGCAGATTCTGATTCTGCCCACCATTCGCTTGAACCTGTTTCTGCAGCAGATTCTGTAGATTCAACAGCAGTTGATGGAACAAGGTCTTTATCAAGCTTTGGCTTTTTATTTACCATTGCAAGAGCAAAAGAAAGTGCAAAGAAAAGGAAAACTAATACGAAAGTTGTTTTGGTAAGAACATTTGCAGAATGTGAACCAAATGCAGCAGTTCCACGACCACCAAGAAGTCCCATTCCATTTTCACCGTCGTCCTGAATTGAAACAAGCAGAACCAGCAAAAGACAAACGATTACAAAGAAAACCAGAAGAACAACGCCAATTGTACCCATAAAAAATATCTCCAAAAATTTTTAATCGAATAAAGTGTAATATATTTTAGTGAAAACCAGAGGTTTCGTCAATGTTTCCCCAATAAAAGAGCCGGACAAAAATGCCCGGCTTTCCGACTTTATGTCATTGCACGGTTATTCACCGCAGCAATTTACTGGATATCTACAACCAGCGGAATTGGATCAGCTGAATAGTATTCTCCGTTAATTTCACCTGCTACAGTGATATAGTAAGTCTTAGACTCTTTGAATCTTGCCAAAGGATATTGATAACTCATTGCATTTGCTCTGATTTTTGGAGAATCACTATCAACAATAACAAAAATCTTTTCAACAGATCCAGGAAGGGCATTTCCAGCCTTATCTGTAGTACTGATAGTAAATGTAATTTTGCCACCCTTAACAGAAGGATTATTAGTAGTATCAAGAACAAGTGTATTTGTTGTAGCATCATATGTAGCACCTGTTTCTGAACAAGCTGCAGTTACAACAAGAGTTTTGTACTGATCTGCAATATCAACGTGAAGGTCTACATCAAGATCATAAGAAGCATAAACCATCAAATCCTTATAATCTGGAGCTACAGTAATTTCTGTTGTTCCATATGACATATTAACCCACTTGCTCCAAGGATGGTTATTGTAAATCAAAGTTGCTGGTGCTACTACAGGATTAACAGCAGCTGCTGTTCCTGCATAAGTTGAATATTCAACAATATCTTCTGTAGAAGTTACTGCAGGTGAAACTGTTTCATCTTCTGTATAGGTACCACCCATAAGGTTATAAGTAATCTTCTGGCGGTTTACTCTTACAGGGAATGCAGCAAATGCAGTTGTTCCTGTTGCAACCGAAGCAGGAGCAGTTCTTGTACAAACATCAGACTCACCTACGCGGTTTTTAGCTGTCAATGTAAATTCATAAAGATGACCTGTATGAAGCTTAATTTCACAGCTTGTTGTAGACATTCCAAGAGTTCCATCTACATAATAATTGTTATCAGCAAAGAAATTCTTATCAAATACTGCAACAGGTGTTAATGCCTGAATTGCATCAAGGTCAGCTTCTGTTCCATCTGACTCATAAATGCGAAGTACAAAGTTTTCTTCATTTGTAGAATTATCTGCCCAGTCAAAGTGAACTGTATAGAAATCATCATTATCATCTTCAGAAGCATCAATAAGGTATGCTGTAAAGTTGCTTGGAGCATCTGGAGCTGTCATGATAGAAATAGTTATTTCCTTAGATGTTTCACGGCCTGGTGCAATTGTAATAATGTCTGACCATGGAGTAAGATCTTCGCGACTTGTTGCATTTGCCTTAGTATTATTATATGGAATGAATTTGAAAATATATGAACCTGGAGCAACTGCAGTTTTAGTAATAGAAATATCAGCTGGAGAAGCAAGATCTTCATCAGCAAGCTCATACTTAAGTGCATCTGTATTGATGTCATAAAGACCTGCATAATATGATTTTACAGCGTCTGTTGCACCCTTAATTGTAAGGTTAAGACTACCATTTGTTGTTACACCTTTTGTTGAAAGAGTAAAATCAATATGTGGCACTGCTTTTTTGAGGTCTACAGTAGTAATACCTTTCAAAAGTTCATCTCCTGCAGCATTATAAGCATGAAGAGTGAAATACCATACGTCATATTCTACTGCAATTGAATTTGTAGAATCACCACTATCATCAAAGGTTACAACTGTAAGATTGAGAGTTGAATTTCTAGCTGATGTACCTTCAATCTTAAAAGTAGCAATATCTGCTACTGTAAGCTTATTTACAGGGTCAATAGTACGTGAATTTATTGAAGCCTGTGGTTTAAGCTTATCAAAATCCTTTAAGCTGATAGACAATACGCACTTGTCGCCTGCATCCGAACCTTCAACACTTGCATTGTTTGATGCAAGATTTGAACAACCTGCAAAAAGCATAACTGCTAATGCAGCCAAAAGCAAACTCCTACATTTACTTTTCATTTTTCCTCCGCGCCGGGCATAACCCGACATTTTAAAATTTTTATTCTATTGTTATGAAAACTCTGGCTGAATCTGTGTACTGCTTTCCCGAAGCTTCTGTAACAGTTAAAGTCAGTTTGTTTTCTTTATCTGAATTGAAAATTCCAGGTGCCTTGTAACTTAAGGTCCTGTCAGTTTCAATAACAGTCTCTTTTATAAAATCCTTTCCATCAGAATCCTTGCATGGAACATGGGCTTTCCATTCATAAGTACAGCCTTCGCCCCCATCCGGAGCAGACAAAACTGAAATAGAACCATCAGGCATACTTATTATTTCATCAAGCATTTCAAGCTCATTAAAATCGCTGCTGCTTGTTGTATATGGAGCCGGCGGAAGATAGCCTTTTCTGAAAAAATCTTCATTAAATTCATCTATCATTTCCTCATAGTTATTATTGCAGCCTGCAAGAACACAGAGCACAATAATCAAAAGCAGCTGTATTATTTTCATTTTATTTTTCATTTTTCTCTCCAAAGCGGAACGCATAACCTGCATATATTGAAGGGCATACCTTTCCAAGCGTGTCATATTCACAGTTAATATCAAACTCAAACCATTTAATCTGCATGCCAGCCCCTGCACTTATAAAGAAGGAAACAGACGGTTCGCCAATTATGTATCCATCCCCTGTAATTAAAGCGAGTGTTGAAATTTTTGCACCAGTCTTCAAAGAAGTAAGAATTCTCATTGAATTATTCCATGGTGAAAAAGAATATCCCGCCGGTGCATAAACAGTTACAGAAAGCAGCTTTGGCGCATCAACATATTCTCCACCAATTTTATAATTAGATGGAAAATCTTTACGAGGAAAGCCAATACTGAGAGCAATTCCCCCACCAACAAAAAAAGGTGAAATTGCTTTTGAGTATAGATATTCGCCGCGTAAATCAGCTGAAGCAAGATACGGCTCCATCAGATATTTAGCTCCACCGCAAATTGAAATACTCGAAAATCTCTGGTGTATAAAGTTACCTTCCCCTTTTCCCGCAAGAGAAGCATCTGTAATCAGCATGGAAGTATCATCCAGATAAGGTGCAGGCTCTATAAGGCAAACCTTTCCGTCTGCAAAACCGGCGTACATAAAATCGGCAGTTGGAGTAAAATCAAAGGCTGTAAAATCTGAATCGCCGGCAGCATTTGTAACAGAAATCGGTCTTCTCGAAGAAATGCTGTAAACTATAACTTCGTTTTTATCGTTACGGATTGCAATCAAATCCGGATCTTTAAGCGGCTTTATGGCTGTAATTGGTCGGCCAGTCAAAATAGAATAAAGTGTATTTCCTGAAAAATCAGATATACGGAAGGAGTTTCTTCCATCGAGGCTTACTATATAAACAGAATCTTCTGTAAAGCAAACCGGAACTCTGGCTCTTGCATAGATTCCTTTGAGGCGTGTAATTCTGGAGGTAGTATAACTGTTCCAGACATAGGCTTCACCATCTGTGGAAACTGTTGCAAGATATTCACCGGTTTTGCTGAATTCAATTCCATAAACAGGCGTTTTATGGGAGCTAATTGTATGAGAAATGGAACCACCGGTTACTCTGAGGCGGAAATGTACCTGAACAGAATTATCATCAAAGGCGGCTGCAACATAATCAGAATTATCACTAAAAGCAACTGCTATAAGGGCTTTACGACCGGAAACATCGGAGCAGTCTGCAGAATAATAAGGCTCGCCATCTTCAATTCCCACCCCTTCTTCTGTTTTAATAAGTTTTCGTACTACAAATTGACCGGTTTCTGTAATTGCAGCAAGAAATTCATTTTCACCTTCTGTATAAAAATTAATTCTTGCAATTTTTTCATCAATGAATTTATCTATCTGTGAATGATTCTTTGTATCAAAAATAGTAACGCTAAGGCCGTCATAGACAGCAAAAAGTGTGGAAGAGGAATTTTCAGCAATCTGCAGAACTTTACCTTCACAGGCTGCAATTTCTTCTGCAATCGCAAAATTACAATGAATTATACTGATAAGCAGTATAACTAAAAGAGATAACCTGTCTTTCATTCAAACTCAATCCGATATTTTTAATTGATTTTTAAATGTATTGTTATATTATCATTTAAATAAAGTTACGACAACCTTTTCGTAATTATAAAACAAAAAAACAGGCATTTCCCTAAAGAATGCCTGTTTTTAAGTAATTGTACTTACTGTATTTTAAGAAATTAGAGTACGCAGATAGGTACAAATGTTTCAGCTTTAAGACTTGCTCCACCAATCAAACCACCGTCGATATCTGGCTGAGCGAGAAGCTCTGGAGCGTTAGAAGCCTTCATAGATCCACCGTACTGGATAATTACTTCGTCAGCAACCTTCTGGTTGTAAAGCTTTGCGATATAACCGCGGATGAACTTGTGGATAGCCTGAGCATCATCTGGAGTAGCTGTTTTACCAGTACCAATAGCCCAAACTGGTTCGTAAGCGATTGTTACGTTCTTCATCTGCTCTTCTGTTACACCAGCAAGACCTGCAGAAAGCTGGAATGCACAAACCTGCTCTGCCTCTCCTGCTTCACGTTCGCTCAAAAGTTCACCGATACAAAGGTCAACTTCGAGACCACTTGCAAGAGCCTTGCGAACCTTCTTGTTGATAAGTTCATCAGATTCACCAATTTCGTGGCGGCGTTCTGAGTGTCCGAGGATTACACACTGGCAACCGATGTCCTTGAGCATTGCGCAAGAAACTTCACCTGTGTGAGCTCCGTTATCTGTAGCAGCACAGTCCTGAGCTGCGAGAATGATGTTGCTTCCCTTTACAACCTGTGCAACTGCATCAAGGTATACAAAAGGTACACCAATCATATATTTGTTAGTTTTACCCTTCAACTGTTCAACAAGGTCTTTTGCGAGAGCAACAGCCTCTGCCTTTGTTGTGTTCATCTTCCAGTTTCCAGC
>CAMJNC010000067.1 GCA_946407195.1 uncultured Treponema sp.
ACCCGCGACATCCACCTTGGCAAGGTGGCGCTCTACCACTGAGCTATTTCCGCATAAACCTGTTTGTAGTCAAAAAAGTGCGGGGGGAGAGACTTGAACTCTCACGCCGAAGCACCAGATCCTAAGTCTGGCGTGTCTGCCAATTCCACCACTCCCGCGGGTGTAAAATCATTCAAGTCTTACGACTACGGTGATTAAGAATATAGAAAACTGTGATTTATGTCAATATCATAACTATGATTTTTGGTATAGAAAACATTGATTTCAAGGAATTCTATGTTATAATATAAAAATGGAATTAAATAAAAAGTTCATAGCAAAGATGACACGTTTATACGGCGTAATAGTTTTAATATCAAACGTAATTGCCGTACTTGTTCCTCAGCTCATTTCAATTCCTGTTTTAGATGAACAGAATGTACAGAAATGGGAAGAATTTCTTGCAAATAATCATCTCGCATCTATCGCTATGGTATTTGCTTTTATGGTTCCATCACTGGTATGTATTATATATTCATACCGTATTTTCAAATCAGATGAAAAAATCGTAAAAAATGTAGCTGAAATTCCTTCTATTTTTTCACTTTCTTCTGTAATTGGATGGAATCTCTACTATTTTATAGAAATCCCTTTTGTAATTTATGCCCGCGCTCAGTTTGGCATTTATATTAAGGCAATTCTTGTTTCAAGCTGGGCTTTTGCGCTTTTTTCCGGTATGACAGCCTGGACGCTCTCATATCTTGCAATTGAAATTTTAAACAGAACTATTTTACTGCCAAAGGTTTTCCCGGAAGGTCATATCAGCCGAAACGGTTTTTCCTTCAGGCCTTCTTTTAAGCACCTGATGCTGTTTTGTTTTATTGTTTCATCAGTTTTCCCTGTAGTAATACTGCTTTCAAGCTATATTTCCGTTCAGGTTAATAACGGCCTTGAGCTGCATAGTGGAGTAATTATAGTTTCTGTTATGCTTCTTATAATTGCTTTTGTAATAACTATGAGTCTTTCAAGGCTGATTTTGAATCCGCTTAAAAATCTAACCGAAGCATCTAAAAGAATTCAGAAGGGAGATTATAAAAGCCGTGTAGGTATAGTAACTTCAGACGAGCTTGGTGAACTGGCCGACAGCTTTAATGACATGGCTGATTCTCTTGCAGAAAAAGAGTTTATGCGCGATACCTTTGGAAAGGTTGTAGATCCTGAAGTTCGCGACTATTTAATGTCTGGGGCCGGAAGGGCTTCTTTGGGTGAGGCTCTGGGCGGCGAAACCCGTGAGGTTACCGTTCTTTTCTGCGATATCCGAAGCTTTACTGCAATGAGTGAAAAAATGGCTGCGGCTGAGGTTGTTTCTCTTTTAAACAGATACTTTACGGCTTTAGGACAGTGCATTACAGCTCATCATGGAATTATAAATAAATATATAGGTGATGCAATTATGGCAATTTTCGGGGCTCCGGTTGCATCACAAAACAGTGCAGAAGATGCCTTTTTAGCGGCAATGGATATGCGTAAGGCTCTTGTTCAGGTAAATAAAGAATTTATAGAAGACGGACTTCCAGAGCTTAAATTTGGTATTGGAATTCATACCGGGCCGGTATTTGCAGGAACAATTGGTGCTGAAAACCGTATGGAGTACACAGTAATTGGAGATACTGTAAATACCGCAAGCAGACTTGAATCTTTATGTAAAACCTATACAACAGATTTACTTGTTTCTGAGGCTGCTGCTTCGAAGCTAAAAACTCCTCTCGAGTTTGTAACAGATGCCCAGATCCGCGGAAAAACAGAGCCGATGAAGGTTTATACATTTAATGCTTTGCATGTTTAATATGGAAAAAAAATAATGATTATGTTATAATAATCTATTATGAGTGAGATTGAAAATACTACATCTGTTGCTGAGGATGATGAAATCAGCTTAATAGACCTTTTTTCTGTACTTATCAGATACAGAATGATGGTAATAATTGGTTCAGCTATTGTTTTTGTACTTACAGCTTTATATCTTTTTATAATGCCCCTTGTTTTCCCAAAGACAATGAAAAGAGAAAGTACTGTTAAATACAGTATTTCTGTAACAACAGTTCCTGGTGCTATTAGCAGAGAATTACCGGGAAGAATCAGTAACCTTAAATCAGTATTAAATGCAGAATTTACAGATCCTGTTTTTCTTGTAAAAGAAATGAAAAAAAACAACCCTTATGCAAGTGAAAACTCTAAAGAACTTACAGATTTTGAATTCAATAAGTTTATACAGGATCTCCAGAAGGATAAAAAAATTCGTGTATATTCTGCCGCTGTACGTGATGAAGTTAATGTAGAATTAACTATTCCGGAAGATAATCTGGAAATTGCAACAAAGTTTATTGACAGTATGATTAGTAGTGTAAATGAGACTGTAGAACCTGTTTTCTTAAAAGAAGTATCAAACGTTAAAAAGACAAAAATGGAAACCTACGACGAGATTCAGAAATCTTTCTCGGAAAACTCAAATCTTACTGATGCACAGTCTCTTATGCTTACTGTAAGACAAATTGATGAGTTTATGAATAGCTATGATTGTATTTCAGAAAGAACTGTAGAGCCTTTTGTTATTCTTGAACCTCTTGGAAGAGTGAAAAAACTTATTATTGCAACTTTTGCGGCTTTCTTTATTCTTGTTTTCGTTGCATTCCTGAAAAATGCTATTTACAACATTAAACAGGATCCAGAAGCAAGCGGAAAAATTAAAGCTGCCTGGGATAGCGGAAAGTTAGGCCGAAAATAATAAGGCTGGAGAACACCTTGCTCCTTAAGCTTGCACTTAAAAACGTTGTTTCTCGAAAAAGCTCTCTAGTTATAATTCTTTTTATAACCTTTGCGGTTTGTCTGTTCTGTGTTGCAAATGCAGTTTTTGACAGCACAGAGCAGGGGGTACAGACTAATTACGTTGCAAGCTTTACCGGAGATTTTATAATCCGTCCAAAATCTAAGTTCCAGCAGAGCCTTTTTGGTGATGAAACCCCTGTAACGGGTGAACTTACTACTCTGGAAACAGTAGTCCCTTATGAAAATATAACAGAAGCCCTTGAAGAAATGCCCGAAGTTGCCGGAACAACTGGTCAGATTTCGGGTGCGGCTATGGTTGAACGCTCAGATGGTAAAAACAGAAGCCCTTCATACGTATTTGGAGTAGAGGGCGAGCCTTATGTTTCCCTCATGAAATCAATTCATATTTTAAATGGAAAGCCTTATGAGCATGGCGAGCGCGGTGTAATGCTTTGTAAACAGATGGCTGATAAGCTTGGGGTTGATGTAGGCAGCACTGTTCAGTTTATTGTTTCCGACGGACCAAATTATAAAATCCGTGCTGCTAACGTAACTGCCATATTTGAATACGAAATCTATAATGAAATATTCGGACGTTTTGTAATTGCAGATCCTATTACCGTTCGTTCTCTTTTAGGAATTACCGAGGTCTTTTCTTCTGATTCTTATGATTTAAGTGAAGAGGCAACAAATCTATTTGCAGAAAACAATGATTTTGAAGATTTTGATGATTTGTTTAATGATGCAGAAGATTATGATGATGTATTAATCACTGAAGAAACAGAGATGGAAGAAATAATAGAACAGGTTCCTTCTCAAGATCTTTCTGAAAGTACAACCTGGAACTATATTATTGTACGTCTTAAGGACGGCCAGAACACAAACCGTGTAATGAAAAGGGTTTCAAGACTTTTCAGGAAAAACGGCTGGCCAGTTCAGGTGGCAGACTGGCGGCATGCAGCGGGAAGCACAGCACTTTACCTTTTCTGGATGCGAAAAATCTTTAATATTGGAATTATAATAGTTCTTGCCGCCGGCTTTATCATTGTAAATAATACTCTTGTAATAAATATTCTTGACCGTACCCGTGAAATAGGAACCCTTCGTGCAATTGGAGCAAAAAAACGTTTTATTTCACTTCAGTGTATGACAGAAAACCTTATTCTTACAATTACAAGCGGAATTCTTGGTGTTCTTGCAGGTAATATCTGCACTCATTTTATCAATAAGGCACATATAGTTCTTTATAATTCCTTCCTTGTTCAGCTTTTTGGCGCGGATGCCATAACAGTTTACGTAACTGGAGGGAATGTATTAAAGCTTTTTATTCTAGTTCTGGCTCTGGCACTTTTGGGCTGGATATATCCGGTAATTAATGCGCTTAAGGTTAGTCCTGTAGACGCTATTACGGGGGCAAAATGAAAGACGAATTTAAAATGGGTCTTCGCTCCCTTATTTACCGACGTAAACAGTATACCTCACTTTTCTGTGCCTGCCTTTTTGGTGTGGGGGTTTCACTTTTCTGTCTTTATTCTGTAAACGGAATGCTTACAGCTCTTGAGGATAAGGCGCGGATATATTATGGCGGAGATTTACAGTTTCATGGAGGAAATGGTTTAGTTCAGCCTGTTTCAAACATTGAGTTGCTTGAGCCTTTTTTTCCGGAAGCTTCTGTTATAGCAGAACGTTTTGATTTTGATGCAGATTATGCGGCCTTTTATTTTGAAGGTACTGGTGTAAGACAGAGAGTAATTAAAGGCGTTAATTTTGAAAAAGAAAAGAAGCTGTTTGCCAGCTTTAATTATATAGAAGGTTCTGCAGAAGAAATCAGTGGAACAAACGGAGTTCTGCTTTCTGAACCAATTGCAAAAATGCTTGAGGTTCACGTAGGAGATGAAGTTACCTTTATGCTTCGTAATGCTTCCTGGCAGATTAATACAGTTCCAATGATAGTAAAAGGAATATTCCGCGATTCAAGCCTTTTTGGAATGTATACCTCGTATATGGACAGAGAAGTGCTTTCAAAAGCCTATGGTTTTCCAAATGGTTATTGTAACAGAATATGCATTATGCTTCCCGAAGGAACTCCCTCAAAAAAGGAAATAGAAGCTTATCAGACTTCGCTTTCAGAAAAGTTTAAAATGTATCCGATTGTTGAAGACAAACAGACCTATTACAACGACTGTATTTATGCGCATAATTTTGAAGGTGAGCAGCCTTATGCGCTTATAAAGCTTAGTGCTAATCTTCAGGAAATTCAGATTATTATAGATGCAATGAAGGCAATTGTAGCCTTTGTAATTGTCATGCTTCTTATAATAATTGTTACCGGTGTAAGCAGTACCTTCCGTGTTATAGCCATGAAGCGCATAAATGAAATTGGTATATATAAGGCAATAGGTATGAAGCGTATGAAAATTTACGGTATGCTTCTTGCAGAAACACTTCTTCTGCTTACTGCCGGATGTATTGCAGGCTATATTCTTTCCTGTCTTATAACCGGAATAATCAGCTTAATAAACTTTTCATTTATACCGGCATTTGATATTTTCCTTATTAATGGTAAGATGAAGGGGATTATTTCGTTTGAATACTTTATATTGATTTATGTAGCCATAGTTGTAACTACAACAGTTGCAGTTATGTTTGCTGTTAAGAAGTCGGTTTCGGTAACTCCATGTCAGGCTCTGGCAGTTACTGAATAACTATATTTGATTTGAAATTTATGGAGAATGTTGTATGAATAAATACAAAGGTCGTTTTTCAGCTGTTTTATTTGTATTTTTGTTTGCCGGAATAGGACAGCTTTGGGCTTTGAGTAGTGCAGAGTATGAATCACTGCTTAAAAAGGCCGAGGATAATACCGCTTTTTATGAGACTGATTTTAAGGGTAATTATACTGTAGTACAAAATAAGCCTGGTGAGGGCCAGAATGTTACAGAAGCTGTAATGTACCGCCGCGATAAAACCGGTTCCTGGACAATTTTAGTAACCGGACCTGCAAAGGAAAAGGGTAAGGGATACCTTCAATTTGATAATAACATCTGGTTTTATGACCCCGCAGACAAGCGCTTTACCTTTACAAGCGCAAAAGATAAGTTTCAGAATACAAATGCCAACAATTCTGACTTTGCACCACAGCATTATTCACGCGATTATTCAATAGAAGAAACTCAGGAAGTAATCCTGGGTAAAATGAACTGTGTTTTATTTACTCTTAAGGCAAAGGTAGACAGTGTAGATTATCCTATGCTAAAGCTTTGGGTAACTAAGGATGACGGGCTTGTTCGTAAAAAGGAAGATTATTCTCTCAGCGGACAGAAGCTTAGAACAACTGCAATTCCTTCTTATCAGACAGTAAAGGCCGTAGAAAAGAATTATTTTATTCCTGTTTCAATGCTTATTCAGGATAATCTTAAAGGAAAGAAAATCAGCGGAAAGGTTCAGTATGAGCAGACTCAGATTACAATAAGAAATATTGTTTTTGAAAAGGTATCTGATGCAGTTTATACAAAGCCATATCTCGAAATGAACAGTGCAAAATAAAATGAAAAAAATATCATTTATATTTCTAATATTAACCTTATTCTCTTTTTCATTACTTGCTCAGGAAGCTGATTTAGAAGCTGAAGTTGAAATTACAGCTGATAATGAAACAGAGTTCGAAGATGAATTTGATGATTTTGATTCGATCTTTGATGATGCTCAGGATATAGAAGAACCTGTAGCTGCCGAAGAGCCTGTGGAAAAAGCACCAGTACAGATTATAACTTCTGCCTTTTCTTCTATGGTGCATTTTTCGGGTACATTTACCGGAGATGTAGGGCTTTTATACGTATTAAATAAAAATGATGATATTGATGATAAACCAACCGGATATTTTACTTTTAAAAATACCCTTAATATGCTGGTAAAGCCAAGCAACATATTTGTTATTCACGGAAGTCTGGAAACAGGAATAGATAACAATTTTAGCATGGGAGTTTCCAGTCTGTATTTTGACTATCTTTTGTTTGATCATTTATATATAACTGCCGGTAAAAAATCAATTTCCTGGGGAAACCTGCGTCTGTTTAATAATTCTGATTATTATGGCTCTGGAACTTATACAGGAGGACTTATTAAAACTGGCCCAAGATATGTAGATATTTTTGCAGAAGATGGCACATTGCTTTCTATGGAGTTAAGGTATCCGTGGTCATTCGGAACCATTACCTTTGCAATTACCGGAGATAAAACAAGTTCTCTTGAACCTGATAATATGAATTATTACGGCTCTATAGAAATGAGTATTTTTAATACAAATATCAACCTTTTTGCAAAACGTCCGGAAAAGACATCTGGAAAAAATGCTGAAGGTGTTGTTGATGCTGATAAAGTAAAAAAGAATCTTGTTGGTCTTGAATTAAAGCGTACAATTTTTGGTTTTGATACCTATATGCAGACAATTGCACGTATAAAGAATCTGAATAAACTTACAAGCTCAGAAGGATATCAGTATATAGTAGCAACTGCCGGCTTATACCGTTTATGGGATTCCTTTGACCCGAATGTAGGCTTTAATATTGAATATCAGCATGAGTACAATACAGAAACACCTGAAAGACATTATGACCGATTAGCTTTTGAGGGTGGAGTAAAACGTCTGGGAAAAAAGAATAACATAAAAATTGGTGTAATGAGCCATTTTAATATAACAGAAAAGCACGGTTATACAGGTTTAACCTTTATTGTTTCTGGAATCTGCCCGTATGCAGACTGGACTAACAAGTGTGCTGTAGGTTATGGCTCAAAATACGACACACCGATTTTCATGATAAGCTCTGCAATTTCTCTTACTCTGGATTATTAATTTGTAATCTGCTCAAGAACCTTTCCATCTCTGATTTTTATTACCTGAGTGGCCATGTTTACAATTTTCTGGTCATGAGTAGAGAAAATGAAGGTTGTTTTGAGTTCATGATTCAGCTTCTGCATAAGCTCCAGAATCTGGTCTCCGTTTGTAGAGTCAAGGTTTGCAGTAGGCTCATCAGCCAGAATAATAGGACACTTTGTAACAAGGGCGCGGGCAATTGCAACACGCTGTCTCTGACCACCACTGAGTTCGCTTGGTTTATGCTTTTTCCAGTTTGTAAGTCCAACTGTCTCAATGAGAAAGTCTACCCATTCCGTCTGCTCTTTTTTATTCATATTCTGAAGGGCAGGAGAATCACCGAGATGAAGTGGAATAACTATATTTTCATAAACATTGAGTACTGGAATTAGATTAAAGGTCTGGAAAACAAAGCCTAAAAGGTTTCTTCTGTAATCAGTCAGCTTAGAATCTATGGAAAGTGGTATAGTATGTGTTTTGCTTAAATCTATATCCTTGTAAATATCAATATCATTAATTAATACGGTGCCTGAAGAGGGAAGGTCTGTAAGTCCGATTATATTTAATAGTGTAGATTTTCCGGATCCGGAAGGCCCTGATATAGCACAAAAGCTACCCTGTTCAATGGAAAAGGAAATATCATCAACAGCTTTTACAGAAACCTTATCCATCTGATATATCTTGCTTACATTCTTGAGTTCTACTATAGCCATTATTAAATTATAATTTATTTCCAGAATCTGCACAACTTGAAAAATAACGCATAAATTATATAATTTAAGTTAAATGTGTAAAAAACGCATATTGATAATAAGTCTGATATTTTCTCTTGTAATGCTTTCTTCCTGCTGGATTTATCCTGGTTATAAAGAATACGAAATAATTGATGGAATATATTATTTTCAGGATTATGAAACCATGAAATCTGTTATTATTCCAATGATTAATAAATCCTTCAGTAACTGGCACTGGAGCAGCGAAGAGTTTAATAAGAAATACGAAAAATATTTTTCAAATATTGCTGCAAATACAGATGATTATGCAGTTCTTTCGGCTAAAAACTATGCGTATGCTGTAAGAAATAAAAAATCAGCTTCCAATGTGCAAACAACAGAAGGAAAAACTGTAAGAGCTGAATTTTACTGGATAACTACAAAAGATAATAAGGCTGTAATTTTTTATCAGAATTAGTTCTGCGTCTGAGAGAATTCGCGCTACAGTCGCGAACCTCTTGTTCGCTCCTTCCGCGGCGCCTTCGTTCGCTTTCGGCCACGTCCTGTGGCCGAATCTTAAAAAATGCTGCGCTACTGCTCGCATTTTTTAAGAACGCTCACCCTTCGCAGCACAGCTGCTCGGAGACTCGCTCAAAATGCTCCACTGGAGCATTTTGACGGCTTTCAGCCGTCGCTCCCTATGTTTCAGAATCCTCTAAGTACCGTTAAATAAAAAAAACGAATTAACTCTATTTTGTTAATTCGTTCATTATCATGGATTTAAATGCGTCTGAGAGGATTCGAACCTCCTACCTACGGATTCGAAGTCCGTTGCTCTATCCAGATGAGCTACAGGCGCGTTAAATAAAAAAGGGTGCCTAGTCGGGATCGAACCGACGACAACCAGATCCACAATCTGGCGCTCTACCGCTGAACTATAGGCACCGTATTAAAAAAAAGCTCCTTGTTTTTGGCAAGAAGCTTTAATGAGCCATGCAGGGATCGAACCTGCGACCCACAGATTAAGAGTCTGTTGCTCTACCAGCTGAGCTAATGGCCCGAAGTCATAAGTGACTTATGTGATATTTAATATACACAAAACGGATGTTTTAATCAAGAGCTTTACCTGCTTTTTTTACAATTTTTTTGATTTTTTTTCTTTTTATAGAATTCATAAATAATCCTAAACAAATTTTTTCATACTCCGATACTCAAAGAGAATGACCATAATTTTTTATTTTGCGTTTATCAGGAGTTTTATAATGGACGAATTACTTAAAGAATATGCAACAGTTCTTGCAGAAGAAGAGAATCTTCTTGACCGTCTTACAGAAAAACAGCAGCTGCTTCGTAAGGCAATTACACAGAAGGACTGGGAAAGCCTTACTGGATATATAAATGAAGTTAATTTAATTTCAGACAGCTTTCAGAAATTTGATGTTCGTCGTGATGAAATTCAGAATGAGCTTAAAACAGATGAGCTCAAACCTCATTTTGAACGCCTTGGTCGTTTACGCACAAAGCTCCTTAAGTGCAAGGTAGAAAATCAGGTTATATCTAACTATGTAAATGTAACACGTGAGTTTATTGCAGAAGTGGTAGAAAAGGCTTTGCCACAGACACGCAATAAGAATTATACAAAATATGGTACTGTCACACAGCCAAAGCCAGCCAGTGTACTGGTTGATGTTAGGGGGTAAGTTATGGGATCAACTTTCTCTGGAATAGAATTAGGTAAACGCAGCATAATGGCAAATACAGATGCCATTACAACTGCAGGTCATAATATTTCAAATGCAAATACAGAAGGCTATAGCCGCCAGCGTGTTCTGATTAAAGAGTTTGATCCGCTTTATAAGCCGGATCTTGAACGTCTTGAGCGCCCGGGCCTTATTGGACAGGGTGTAGATGTTCAGTCAATCAACCGTATCCGCGACGAACTTCTTGATGAACGCATTGTTGCTCAGGCAAATCAGGAATCTTACTGGGATACACGTTCAAAATACTATACAATGCTTGAACAGATTTATAATGAGCCGGATGATATTTCGGTTCGTTCAAATATGGATAAGTTCTGGGAGGCATGGCAGGAGCTTTCAATTAATCCCGAAAGCAAGGCTGCTCGTCAGGCTGTAGTAACTCGTGCAGAAACTCTTACAGACTCAATTAAACAGCGCTGGGAAGCATTAGCCGGTGTTGGTAACCTTATTGATGGTGATATTGAAGCTACAGTAAAACAGGTAAACAGCTATGCACGCCAGATTGCAGACTGTAATGCAGAAATTGTTCGCAGTCGTGCTATGGGCGATAATCCAAATGACCTTCTTGACCGCCGTGACCTTTTAGTAGACAAGCTTTCTAAGCTGATTAATATTTCTACAGATCAGAGAGACAGCGATGAGTTTATGGTTCACGTAGGTGGACGTGTAATTGTTCAGGGAAATATTTCCCGCGAGATTGATCTTGTTCCTCGCTTTGATGATACAGGCTACAGCAAGCTCGTATGGAAGGATACTGGAAATGATGCAGTGTTCAACGGTGGTACTCTTGGTGCCCTCGTAGAGCTTCGTGATGTTGATGTTCGTAACGAAATACAGACTCTTAATACAATGACAATGAACTTTGCAGACCTCGTAAATGATGTACACCGCAATGCAGTTGGTGCAAACAAGGTTACAGGACTGGATTTCTTTGTACAGCATCCATTTGTAGAAAACGCAAACGGAAACTTTGACCGTAACGGAGACGGAGAACTTGATACCTCTTATGTATTCCGCTTTACAGGTACAAATACTCTTGATAAACAGCAGCAGGTTGGAATTGAAGGTGTAATGACATTCAGCGGAAGTACAGGAAACGTTCAGGTTCCATACTTCCACACAGATACAGTAGAAACAGTAATTGCCCGCATTAATGACAGCACAAGTGAAGTTAAAGCTTATCTTGATAAGAATAACCACCTTGTACTCAAGGCAACAACTGCACAGAGTGTAGATAATCCTGATTTTGTAATCCGCCATGTAGAAGATTCTGGATATTTCCTTGCAGGTTATTCTGGAGTTCTTGCAGGAACTGGAGCAGACGGTGCTTATGACTTTGCACAGGCTGATGCAGTAAATGCTCTTGCTGCAGGCTCACAGTTCTCAGTTTCTCCTGTTTATAATCCTTCTGCTTATATTGAAGTAAATAAGGCTTTGCGTAACGACGTAATGAGCGTTGCAGCCGGATATATGGATGCTGCAGGAACAGCACCAACAGGTGATGGCCGTGCTGCAGTAGAAATTGCTGCTATCCGTAACACAAGCGTTATGGTTGGCGGAATGAAGACCTTTGATGACTACTTTGCAGATACAGTTACAAATGTTGGTCTTAAAGGTGAACAGGCAGAAACAAATCTTTTGAGCCAGAATGCAATTATGGATGATCTCCGTAATCTTCGTGACTCAATCAGTGGTGTAAATATTGATGAGGAACTTGCCGAAATCATGAAGTTCCAGCATGGCTATAATGCTGCGGC
>CAMJNC010000068.1 GCA_946407195.1 uncultured Treponema sp.
TGCGACTGGTTCTATGGTAGGAAGCCGCGATGTTTCTTATCAGGCAATTTTCTCTTTGAAGGGTAAGCCTGAGAATATGTACGGACGCAAGAAGTCTGCGCTTTTTGAAAACGAAGAACTTAAAAACCTTACCTTCAGTCTTGGTGTTCAGAAGGATATTGAAGGTCTGCGCTATAATAAAATCATTATTGCAACCGATGCCGATAATGACGGCTTCCATATCAGAAATCTTGTTATGACCTATCTTCTGCTTTTCTTTGAAGAGCTGGTTTTAACAGGTCATGTTTATATTCTTGAAACTCCGCTTTTCCGTGTACGCAATAAGACAAAAACCGTTTACTGCTACAGCGAAGAAAGCCGCGACAAGGAAGTTGCTAAGATGGGTAAATTTGCCGAGGTAACCCGATTTAAGGGACTTGGAGAAATCAACCCTGGCGAGTTCGGTCAGTTTATCTTCCCTCGTAAGGAAGGGGAAAGTGAAGATAAGGGAATGCACCTTACACCGGTAACTATCCAGACTCTAAAGAACGTTCCGGAAGTTCTCCAGTTCTACATGGGCAAGAACACTCCTGAACGCCGCGACTTTATTGTACATAACCTGGCTAAAGAGATAGACGCATAGAGGCCTTTTTTGTTATAATTATGTTTTCATAATTAAACGTTTAGAGGTACTTTATGGACTTAAAAGGACGCAATTTTCTTACTTTAAAAGATTTTACTCCGGCAGAAATTACAGGTCTTCTTGATCTTGCTGCTGACCTCAAGGAAAAGAAGCAGAAGGGTATTCCGGTAGACATTCATCGCGGAAAAAATATTGCCCTCATTTTTGAAAAGACAAGTACCCGTACCCGTTGTGCCTTTGAAGTTGCTGCACATGATCTTGGAATTTGTACAACTTATCTTGCAGAAGGCAGTCAGATTGGTAAGAAAGAAAGCATTGCAGATACAGCACGTGTTCTTGGCCGCATGTTCGATGGAATTGAATACCGCGGATTTGAACAGACAATTGTAGAAGATCTTGCTAAATATTCCGGCAAGGTTGTATGGAACGGACTCACAAACGAATATCATCCAACACAGATGCTCGCTGATATGCTTACAATCCGTGAGCACTACGGAAAGCTCAAGGGGCTTAAGCTCGTATACTTTGGAGATGCACGCTACAATATCGGAAACTCACTTTGCATCGTATGCTCTAAGCTTGGTCTAAACCTTACTCTCTGTGCACCGGAAAAATATTTCCCTAATAAGGCACTTGTAGAAGAATGCGATAAGTGGTGCAAGGAAAGCGGCGGAACAATTACTCTTGAAAGCAATGTAGATAAGGCAGCAAAGGATGCAGATATTATTTACACTGATGTCTGGGTAAGCATGGGTGAGCCGGATGCAGTATGGGCAGAACGTATTGCAGATCTTAAGCCATATCAGGTTAATGCTGATGTAATGAAAAAGGCAAAGCCAACTGCAATCTTTATGCACGACCTCCCTTCTTTCCACGACCTTAATACAAAAATCGGTAAGGAAGTAGGCGAGAAGTTCGGACTTACTGCTATGGAAGTAACAGACGAAGTTTTCGAAAGCAAACAGTCAGTAGTATTTGACGAAGCAGAAAACAGAATGCATACAATCAAGGCAGTTATAGCTGCAACACTCGGTAATAATTTCTAGCCGGGAAACAAAGGAGAACACAATGAACGCAATTATCACTGTAGTAGGATCAGATAAAGTCGGAATCATCGCAAAGGTTTCTCAGTACCTTTCAGAGCATAAAATCAACATTGCAGATATTACACAGACAATTCTTTCTGGTAACTTTGTAATGATGATGATGGTAGATCTTACTGCTGCCGACATCGATATTGAAACTCTCCGTTCAAACATGAACACACTCGCCGAAGACATGGGTGTAGAAATCAACATCATGAACGAGAAAGTTTTCAGCGCTATGCACCGAGTGTAGTCATATAACAAGTTGTTAATTTTTTTTGCGCACCTCAAATTTCTGTGATATCATATAACTAATGGAATTTGGTGTTTCAGATTACTACGTAATCGGCGAAATAATAACCTGTTGGGGTGCTTTTCTTATAGGTGTAAATACAATCCTCTCCTATGCGCTGTACGATAGACGACAGCGATACTTTCTTTATGCATCGGTGTCAACTTTCTTTGCCGCCTTTTTTAACATCATTTCTGTTTATAATATTTCTCATTACACAGAGCATTCTCTTGCTAACTGTACAATCATAACCTCCCTTTATTTTTTTATACTGCTTGTAAGTCCATTCATAATGACCAGCTATGTATGCGATATGGCACTGCAGAGTGATAAGAAAAAGAAAATTTTTAATATAGTAATTGGAATAGTTCAGTCAATTTATTTTATAATGGTTTTAATCAATCTTAAAACCGGCTGGATTTTCTCATTCAATTCAGAAACAGGTTATGTGAGAGGTCCTGTTAAAAATATAACATATATTCTTTCGATATGTTATGGTTTAATAATTGTACTTATAGTTCTTATACAAAGAAGAAAGCTGGCCAGACGGGTTTTCTGGGTATTCATTTCATATCCCTTTATTTCTATTTATTTTATTGCAATTCAGTATGTCTTCCCTAAGCTGCTGCTTACTGGTGTTGCTTCCTTTACATCTTTACTTTTTGCTTATGTAACAATCCAGTCTTATACAATGGAAATAAACCTAAAGACTGGACTCCTGACAGAAAATCGACTGAGAAAAAGAATACATATTCAGCACAGGGGAGGTGTTCTTTATGTGCTGATGATTGATAATATCAATATGATTCAGTCGAGCCTTGATGTTGCGGAGCTTAATCAGCTTTATCTGCATCTTGGTGAAATTTTCATGAATAATTTTCCGCGGAATGCATATATACTTTCATTGAATCGTTTTGCCGCAATAGGAAGCTCGATAACAGAAATTCAAAATAAAAGTAAAAAACTGCTTTCTGAAATTCAAAAGCTTTGCTCGGATATAAACTCCATAATTCCAGTACCTATAGAAACCTATTCGGCAGCAATTGAGTTTTCAAAAGAAGATAATGATTATGATTCAATAATGGATCTGATAAACAATATGCTTGGACGTTCTAAGGCTGCTCAGACAAGAACACTTCAGATTTGTGATGAATCAGTTTTTGCAGACAGGGAAAGAAAGCGCTGCATTTATAAGATTTTGAAAAGAGAGCTTACGCTTGAATCAGAGCAGTTCCAGGTTTGGTTTCAGCCTATTTATTCTATTGATGGTAAAAAGTTTGAATACATGGAAGCACTTTCACGTCTCCGTGGTACCGAGCTTGGAGATATTCCTCCGCAGGAATTTGTTCAGGTTGCAGAAAACCGCGGGCTTATTGAGCTTCTTGGTTTTGTTGCTTTTGAAAAGGTGTGCAAGTTTATTTCTGAAAACCGAGAGACTGTAAATGCAGTTTCCATAAACTTTTCTGTATATCAGATGATGAATCCTAAGATTGTAGAAAATGTACTCAAAACCATAAATCGCTTTAACCTTTCTCCGTCAAATATCATAATGGAAATAACAGAAAGTATTTTTATAGATAATTATGAGCTTGTAATGAAGCATATGATGGAACTTGCAAAGGCGGGAGTAAAATTCTATCTAGATGATTTTGGTACGGGCTATTCTAATCTTACGAACGTAATATCATTACCGTTTTCTACTATAAAAATGGATCGTTCTCTTGTGCTTGCAATGGAAGAAGGACAGAAGGGAGTAAGCCTTTTCTTTGATCTGGTAAGCACGTTCAAAGGTGTTGGTTTTAAGATTCTTGTAGAAGGTGTTGAAACAAATAATCAGAATTACCTGGTAGAGCGGGCGGGAGTAGATTATATTCAGGGCTTCTTATATAGCAGACCGTTGCCACCTGGGGAATGCGTGGAGCTTATGCGTCGTACATCAAATCAGAATGTAATTACTTCTTCGTAGATCTGAATTGCAAACTGATCTGTCATTCCGGAAATAAATTCAATTATACATTTTGTATATGACTCGTTATCGTGCAAATCGAATACTGGCTGTGTGTTGTATTTGAGCACTGCCTTACGGTCTACAAAGCTGTGTCGTCCAACATCAAAGGGCTGGTAGGTGGTATATTTTATGAGCCAGTCTTCAAAGGTTGCGCATAGCTTTGGGTAAAAGCGAAGTGCCTGTGCTACGCGTCCGGTTTCTGCATAAATCTTTGTTTTCTGCAGGGTGCGGAAAAGAGTTCCAATTATGTTTTTTGCGTATATAGCAAACTCACCAAGACGCCAGTGCTTGTAAATACGGGCAAAGTTAAATTTCTTAAGCTCAAGAATAAAGCGGAAGTATTCATCAGAAAAGCAAAGTCCTTTTTCCGGGCTGCTCTGTTCGCAAAGGTCTACAATAAGGTCGTTGATGAGAGTTGTTGTGTTTACTGCTTTGCCGCTTCGTAATGCCCGCGCTCCCTTCCTCTCAAAACCAAGTGTACTGCCCACAATTTCGCGGAGCTCGCGGTAAGCCGCCATATCAATTATATGGTACGCGCGGGCATCCTCAATATCTCTGCCAAGGTACGCAATCTTATCAGCAAGCTTTACAACACAGCCTTCCCAGGTATAGGGTTGAATAAAACCTGGACGCTTTATTGAGTATAAATCAATAGCCTCTTCGCGTGGTTTAATTCCCTGCTGGTCAATTTCTCCGCAGTGACAGATTAAGCCGTCGCGTACAGCGTAAGTAAGGTTGAGCGGCTGCTCATAACCGTTAGGGTCGGGAAGTGTTTCAATAAAATCAGCAAAGAAAAGACTGTTGCGTTCGTGCCAGAATTTTTTAGGAGCATTGTGACCTTCCTTTTGTTCCAGCAGGTTGTTAAGACAATCTTCGCCGTGGTGGCCGAAAGGTGCGTGTCCAATATCGTGACCCATTGCAATGGCCCCGGCAAGCTGTTCATTTAAGCCAAGGTATTTTGCAATTGTAGTAGCAACAGAAGCAACATGCATAACATGTTCCATGCGGGTACAGATATGATCGTTATGAGGTGCAAAAAATACCTGGGTTTTGTGTTTAAGGCGGCGGTAAGCCTGAGAGTGGAGAATTCTTGTGTAATCACGTTCAAATTCCGAGCGGATTTCGTTATTTCGCCCGTAAATAGGTATTTCACGTTTATTAGCCTGCTCCCATTTTGGACTTTCCTTACAGATTCGTACTTCATAAAAAGAATTCTGCATTTTCCGCCTCCATACCTATAATCAGTATATGGTAAACTGCGACAGTCGACAAGATTTATTTTGAAAAACTATAAAGTGGTGGTATAATTAACTGATATGCTGAAGGATAAAAAAATCGTTAGACGACTGTTTGGTGAACAGTATGACATACAGCACAGACTTCTCAATATCATCCTTCTTGTAGGTATTCTCGGCGTTACATTTGCGTGCTTTATGTCTATCATAATACACCAGAATAGATTAACGCAGATTCTTTCCTTCCTAAGTCTTGTTTCCTTTATTCTGATTTTCTGGATTGCAAACAGCCTCAAGCGTTCCCAGATGGCAATCATCATTTTTGCCATTGTATTCGATAATCTTTTGCTTCCGGGACTTTATATAGTCTCGGGTGGTATTGAAAGTGGAATGCCTTTGTGGTGCCTTTTGGGGTTTGTTTTTCCCTTCCTTCTTATTAAGGGAAAAAGCTGCATCACGGTTTTTATAATCAGTATTCTCGAATTTATAGCACTCATTGTTTATTCGTACTATCATCCAGAAATTATTATGAAAATGGAAAACCTGAAAATGGTTCTCACGGATATGGTAATAACTATGGTTGCCGTCGTTATCATTATTGCTTCTATTTTCAGATACCAGACACATATTTATGAAAAGCTCAGAAAAACAATCATAAAATCAGTCCGCGAAGCTAACGATGCCATCGTTCAAAAGCAGGACTTTATTTCAAACGTTTCGCACGATATTCGTACACCAATGGATTCAATTATTGGTTTTACTGAAATTGCAAAGAAAAATATGGATAATCCGGAAAAGCTTGCAGACAGTCTTGAAAAAATTTCCAGAGCTTCCAGCCATCTTATGAACCTTATCAACGAGGTTCTTGATATGTCGAAAATCGACAGCGGCACATCAGTTGTCGAAGAAGAAATGTGCAGTATACATGCAATTATAGATAATGTATGTCAGCTTCTACAGCACGAAATTGAGCGCAAAAAGCTTAAGCTTGAGCTGGATTACAGCATGCTCGACGAAGATGTTTTGTCCTGCGACAATATGCGCTTAAATCAGATTCTTTTGAACCTTGTAAGTAATGCCGTTAAATATTCTTATGAAGGCGGTACCATTTCTATTGCAGTAATTCAGCTTTCTTCTGAAGATGAAAGTAAGATTATAAATGAGTTCCATATCCGCGATGAAGGCTGCGGTATGACGCCGGAATTTATGGATCATGTATTTGAGCCGTTTGCACGAGATAAGGCTTCGCCTGTTTCTGCAGAAGGTACCGGACTTGGTCTTACAATTGCAAAGTCTCTTACAGAAATTATGGGCGGAACCATTGAGGTTGTAAGTGAGCTTGGTAAAGGCTCGGAGTTTACAATTACTGTTCCGCTTTCAATTCCTTCTCTTACAGAAATCGAAGAAGAACAGGATATATTTATTTACGACTTCAAGGGACGTCATGTTCTTGTTGTTGATGATAATGAACTCAACCGTGAAATCCTTGTTGAAGCTCTGCGCGAAGAAGGCTTTGTTGTTGAAGAAGCAATTGATGGTTCCTTTGCAATTGAAAAGCTCCGCGACAGTCCACCTGGAACCTATGACCTTGTAATCCTTGACCTTCAGATGCCGGTTATGGACGGTTATGAAACTACAAAGATTATCAGAAACTTTAAAGACCCAAAGGTTGCCCAGATTCCTATTGTAGCCCTTACTGCAGATGCATTGCCTGAAGAGAAAACAAATGCATTTAACTGTGGTGTAAATGCTTATCTGGTTAGACCTATAGATATGCCTTCATTGTTAAAGGTATTCATGCTTTTCTTCCGTGAAAATAAACGTTCGTAAGGAGGTGCTTTGTGGAAAGATGTGTAGTAGCCCTTTCATCCAGCTCGGTAAATGAAGAAGCCTATTCAGAAATCCAGACACAGCTTGATTCATATGAAGCAAAGCCAATTCTCCTTATAGTTACTTCAGAAGTAGATATGCTCTGGTATTTTGCACAGAAGCTTCAGAAGCGTTATCCGGATACAACAGTTATTGGTTCTACTACCTACGTAAATTATTCTTCAGAGGGCTACAGCCACAGCGGTGCTTCCGTTATGGCAATTAATTCTGGAATAGAAGTTTCTTCCGGAATTATTTTTGATGTAGACAGACATCCTTCCATGTATAAAGCACATATTCAACAGGCACTTGATAAGCTTTCGAGCCGTGAAAATACCTGCTGTCTGGAATTTGTTACCTCGTTTGGAAAGGGCGAAGAGCTTGTTCTGGATACCTTTGAAGAGGTTCTTGATGGAACCGGAATAAGGGTTGCTGGAGGTTCTGCAGGTTCTCCGTCGGAAAGAAGAGAAACCTTTGTGTGTCTTGGAAAAGATATTTACAAACAAAGCTGTGTCTTTGTTTTTATTCATAATCTTGAAGGAAAAATCGGGTTTTTCCGCGAAAATGTATATAAGCCTACAGTTCATAAATTTACAGCTACCTATGCAGACTGCGAGGAACGGCTTGTAATGGAATATGATGATAAACCGGCTGTAGAGATTCTTGCACGAACTCTTAGAGTTCCACCGGAAAAGCTTGCAGATAATCTGTTCCAGCATCCTATGGGGCGTCTTGTTGACGGAGACATTTATATTACCTCTGCAGATCAGATATTTGAAGACGGTTCAATTTCTTATTTTTCGAGAATCTATAATCATACAAAAATGATACTACTTGAACCGGATGATTTACACAGAGTATGGCGCGAAACTGCCCAGAGAGTTTCTGACACAATAGGTAAACCTTCTTTTTCATTTTCAATAAACTGCTTTTTGAGAACAATGCTTTTTGAAAGTGAAAACTGCTTTGGAGAGTTTGTAAACGTACTTAGAAAATATGGAAACTTTATGGGGGTTTCCGGTTACGGTGAGCAGCTCGATTATATTCATTTAAATCAAACAATGGTTCTTCTGGTTTTTGAATGAGGTAAAAAAGTATGGACAGGTACAATAAAGGCGTAATATTTACAAACGATAAGTGTATAGCCTGTAACAGGTGTATAAGTAACTGTTCTCTCATGGGGGCAAATGTTTCTGTTGTAAAACATGGCATTGCCCATATGGAAATTGATTCCAGAAAATGTAATGACTGCGGAAAATGTATTAATGTCTGTGTTCATAATGCCCGTGATTATCGTGATGATACAGAAGCTTTCTTTTCAGATCTTGCTAAGGGCGAAAAAATCTCTGTAATTCTTGCCCCTGCCTTTTTCGGCCTTTATGCTGATAAGGCGGAACAGATTATCGGCTGCCTTAAATCGCTTGGAGTTGATAAGATTTATGATGGCGGCTATGGACGTGAAATATCAGCTTATCTTACAGCAAAGTATATTAAGGATACAAAAAATCTTCCTGCAAATGAAAGACAGTTTATAAGTAATGCATGTCCGGCCCTTGTAACTGTAATTCAAAAATACCATCCGTTCCTGTTAGGCAAGCTGATTCCAATTCAGCCTGCTTCTGTCTGCTCTGCAATTTATGCTCATAAATATCTTGGCGATTCAAATAAAATTGCATATATGAGTACCTGTGTTGCAAGTAAAGATGAGGTAGAATCTGAAAATACCGGAGGAAACCTCAATTATAATATTACCTTTTTACGGGTAATGAAGGAACTGGAAAAGTATAATTTAGAAGATTATAAGGACAAGGGAACTCTGGATTTAAAGGCAACAGGCTTTGGTTCTCTTGTCGGAAGGGGCGGAAACTTTTCAGACCTTATTTCATATTTCTTCCCACGAACAGAAAACATAATTCCACTGGTTGGTTTTTCAGAAGCTAATATGAATTCGCTGTATCTTTTCTTTGATGAAAAATTCAATGAGGTACATCCGATTATTTCAGAGGTTACGGCCTGTGTTTCTGGTTGTATTTATGGTCCGGGCGCAGATTCAAAAAATTCCAATATAAAGAGTATTTATTCAAACATAAATAAAATCAGAAAGAATGTATATGATACTGTAAAGGATATTGAAAATACAGAAAAATTCTGCAAACAGGTTGCGGCACATTTTAAGTATATAAGACCAGATGATTTTAAGCGTTCCTATACCGATTATTCCTGCCAGAAGTTTAATGTACCAAAAAGCGCAATAGATGAAATCTTTGCAGATATGTTAAAGGATACTCAGCAAAAGCAGAATATCAATTGCCGTTCGTGCGGTTATAACAGCTGTCAGGAAATGGTACGTGCAATTGCCTTTGGTTATAGCCGTAAAGAAAGCTGTATTCATTATATGAACGATCTTATGCTTAAACGGCTTAATACAGATGCAGATACAGGTCTTATGAGTCCTTCTGCCTTTAACCGTGAAGGAAATATCCTGTTCTCAAAAAATCCTAACAAAAACTTTATTGTTGCAGTTGGAGATGTAAATAAGCTTAAGATTATCAATGACCTGTATAATTTTGATATTGGTACCGCAGTTTTACAGCAGATTTCTGCAACACTGCGTCAGATAGCCGGAGAAGGGGGACTTGTAGCAAGACTTGGCGGAGGAAACTTTGCCCTGTGTATGGAAAATACAGTAGACAACCTTCAGCGTCTGCAGTCGTGCAAAAGCTTTGACTGTAGTGCCCTTAATATTTCATTCCCGGTTACCATGCATTTTGGAATAAGAATTGCCAATGCAAAGGTTGGTCTTGGTTCTGCAATGACACAGGCTTCTCTTTGTATGAGCAATAATATTTCTTCTGTTCAAAATACCTTTACAGCGTTTACGGAAAAGAATCTTGAACAGACATATCTGGAAGCAGATATCACTTCTAAAATGCAGTATGCGCTTAATAATGGTGAATTTAAAATCTGGTTTCAGCCGCAATATTCCGCCGCCAACAACAAACTCGTCGGCGCGGAAGCCCTCTGCCGCTGGGTAGAAGAAGACGGCAATATTATTTCGCCGGCCCTCTTTATCCCCGTGGCCGAAAAAAACGGCTTTATCCGATATCTGGATGAACATATCTGGACAAATGTTTTTTCAATTATACGTTCCTGGATAGATGCAGGAATAGAACCGGTTCCGGTTTCCATTAATATTTCGCGTGTCAGTATGGAAACCGATAAAATCTATTATATAATCAAGCGCATTAAAGAAAAATATAATGTTCCTGAAAAATATATACATTTTGAAATCACCGAAAGTGCTTCCGTTAATTCACAGGTATTATTAACCACGAGAATTCAAAAGCTTAGGGAACTAGGTTTTTCAATTGCCATGGATGATTTTGGAAGTGGATATTCTTCGCTAAATTCACTTAAGGATATGCCAATAGATATTCTTAAGCTTGACATGGGCTTTATGCGTGGTGATGACAACATGAACCGTGGTGGTACTATTATTAATTATGTAGTACGCATGGCACAGGGACTCGAATATATAACAGTTGCAGAAGGAGTAGAAACTCAGGAGCAGGCAGAATTCCTTCGCGGAATAGGAGTTAATGTATTCCAGGGCTTCCTTTATGCAAAACCAATGCCGGAAGAGCAGTTCCTTGAGATTTTGAAATCAGAAGACCGCCAGACAGCCGTTTACAAGCCAAGAACCTTTGGCCAGATAGATGTAAGAAAATTCCTTACACCAGACTCTTCAGAAAGCCTTATGTTCGAAGAATATACAGGCCCGGCAGCAATTGTTGAATATGACGATAAAAATGATTCTCTGGTGCTTATACGTGCAAATTTCAAATATCTAAAGCTTTTTGAACTGGACTCGCTTACTTTTTCTGATGCAAAAAAGCATTTGAGATCTCTTGTCGAAAAAGAATCTACCGAGCTTCTCATTAATACGCTTAAAAAATCCCTTGAAGAAAAAACTGAAGCTACCTGTAATGCCGAAATCAGAACTTATATAAAGAAGACTCCTGTATGGATTAAAAATCATGTATGGGAAATAAGCCATAACGGACAAAAGCATGCGTTCTATCTGCTTGCAGAGGATATTACAAGCGAAAAGATTTCTGAAAGTACGCTGGAGCTTTCTAACAATCAGTTAGCTATGCTTATGGATAATTCTCAGGTAGGCTTATGTCTTATGCATTGTGAAGTTGATTTAAAACATATTATTACCGGAATGAAAACCCGTTTCCTCCGTGTAAATCAGACCTTCCTTGATATGTCAGGTTATACAGAAGAAGAGGTTCTTAGCTGGACTGAAAAAGAGGGAATGAACATTATTCATCCTAAGGATAGAGCCGGCTTTAAGGTTATAATGGTAAAGGCATTTCTAGGAAAATTTAAAAAGCCGTATTCCTATGACTATCATGCCATTAGGAAAGACGGCTCTTATAGAAAAGTAAGAATACTTGTAACTGGTATTCAGCAGCCGGACAAGTCCTATATGCTGATTACCAATTATATTCACTTAGATTAAGCGTTTTTTTTAGACATTGGGCGAACCAGGAAGCAGCTGAGACACATTGCAACTGCATACAGAATTGTTGTTACGATAAGTACATTCTGGTAACCAACAGGATTAGCCTGCTTACCGGCAACTTCAATGAATTCACCTGTATGATTTACAATGTAAGAAGCCATCTGGTTTCCTGTAAGTCCTGCGAATGCCCATGCAGAAAGTGTAATTCCGTGAATAGCAGAAATATTTCCCATTCCGT
>CAMJNC010000069.1 GCA_946407195.1 uncultured Treponema sp.
TTCAAAATGATTCAAAAGCTGCAGCGTATGGCGGGTATCTTCCGCTGCAATAAAATCTACGCTTTTGAGCGTCTCAATTGCACGGTAAGTTATATCCCCAAGGTTTCCAATCGGAGTTCCAACAACAAAAAGCTTTGCCACGCATATATTATAGAATGAAAAAGGTGCACTTGCAAGTCATTTTTATTTTTGCGTTAGAGCGGATTGTGGTGTAAAATATTACCTATGGCAGAAATAAATAATATTCCATGGAAGTATCTTGATGATTTTAGGGGTACAGACTTTAAGGGAGAATGGCCTACATTCCCGGAGCTTGTACGGATTCAGGCAAAACGCAATGGGGAGAGGCCATGTTTTGTGGCTTTTGACGGCCCCGGCGATTCAAAGCGCAGCCTTACCTACAATGAAGTGCTTGCAAATGTAGAGGCGCTTGCTAACTGGCTTACTGCAAACGGCCTTAAAAAGGGTGATCGCGTTGCCGTTATGGGAAAAAACTCGCCGGAATGGGCAACCGCATACCTTGCAACACTTTTTGCAAGCGGAATTGTAGTTCCTGTTGATAACGGACTGCATGAACCGGAGGTTGTAAACATTGTAAATACAGCCGAGCCTGTTTTTGTTTTCTGTGACGACGAAAAAGCTGAAATTTATACTAAGAATTTTCCAAAGCTCAAGGTTTATTCAATAAATCCGGAGGCTAACGAGCGCTTTATTTATAACCTTAAAGCAGAGCCTGTAGCAGATGGCAAAAAGAACGAGCCTTGTAACGAATATGATACTGCTGCAATTCTTTTTACTTCGGGAACAACTGGTAAACCAAAGGGCGTAATGCTTTCGCATAAAAACCTTATATCAGACGGATTTATAGCCCAGAGAAACTTTAATCACTATAACACAGACGTTTTCTATGCGCTGCTTCCAATTCATCATGCATATACAATGCAGGCAGCCTTTATAAACCCGCTCCAGACCGGTGCTTCTATTGTATTCGGAAAGAGTATGGCGGTTTCTAAGTTGCTGCGTGAGCTTAAAGAAGGCCAGATCACCATTATGCTTGGTGTTCCTCTGCTTTATAACAAGCTGCTTTCGGGAATCCGCAAGGGAATTAAGTCTAAGGGCCCGGTAGTTGCAGGAATTCTCGGCTTTATAAGCTGGCTTTCGTTTATTATTAAAAAGCTTTTCAAGGTAAATCCTGGAAAACGCTTTTTTAAGACAGTTCTCGAGCAGGCAAGTATTTATACAATTCGTGTTGCAATTTCGGGTGGTGGACCGCTTGCTGCAAGTGTTTGCCGCCAGTACAACGCAATGGGTATAGACTTTATTCAGGGCTACGGTCTTACAGAAACTTCTCCAATTATTGCACTGAATCCGGTAGAACACTTTAAAAGTGAAAGTGTTGGTATGTCTTTTGCTCCTTACGAAGAGGTTAAGATTCTTAATCCGGAAAAGGTGATTACAAAGAAGGGTGTAGAAGAGGTTGGTGAAATTGCTGTAAAGGGTCCTATGGTAATGCAGGGCTATTACAATATGCCAGAAGAAACCAAGGCAATGTTTACAGAAGACGGCTTCTTAAAAACCGGCGACCTTGGAAGTATTGATAAGGAAGGCTACATTAAGCTTTGCGGTCGTGCAAAGAACCTTATTGTTACAAGCGGTGGTAAGAATGTTTACCCTGAGGAAATTGAAGATGCCTTCCAGCTTTATGATGAAATTCAGCAGGTTACTGTACGCGGATATTATTCTGACGAAGAAAAAACCTCTGAAGAAATAGAAGCGCTTATTTACCCAAGCGATGACCTGTATAAAACTCTTGGTGTTGAACGCAACAACGAATTTGTTCAGGATGAGGTGCTTGAGGCTGTACAGAAAATTGTAAGCAAGGTAAACAAGGGCTTCCAGGCTTATTCACAGATTTCAAAGGTAACTCTGCTGAAAGAGCCACTGGAAATGACTACCTCTCAGAAGGTAAAGAGAAACTTTGTTCCTAAGACTTATTAGCGAACGTAATTTCTGATTTCTGAGCACATTTTAACTAAATCGTCGGGGCGGCGCTGGTAGACTGCTAAATAGAGGTCTGGCTGGGCGCCGCCTTTGCATGATGCGGCCCAGAAGCGCACATCATCTGCCTGGCGGTCGTAAGCCTGTGCCTGGTAATGTACCGGTGCAAGATTTGTTTTATCCGATAATTCTGACTGTGCTTCTTCTGTATAAAACTCCGTAATATAGCGCTTGCAGTTTGAATTGTCTGAAAGCAGCATTACAGAAACTGCCGGCGCAATTAAACCGTAATCGTTAGCGGTTACATTTGCCGGAACTAAAGAAGATTCAAAGTTTTTAATTACGTTATAAGGAATCTTTCTGTGTTCGCTGAGCAGAGTAAAGAAGGAGCCAAGCTGACCGTCTTCTGCAAAATATACAAGGTCGTTTCCGCGGCCGTTATACCACGAAGGGTGTGTAAGACCTTCTTTTGGCCATTCTTTAAGCATATCAAGAACAGAGCGCAAAACAAGGTTCTTGTCGTTCAGCTTAACATCGAGAAGCGCTTCGAGGCTTTCTACCTTGCGAAGCTCATCAATCAGCTTTGTATAGGCGTCAAGTCCGCCTTCTGCAAGTACAACAGCACCAATTAAATCAATTAAAATACGATCTTCGGCTCCATTACAGAAGAAGGGGCTGAAAACCTTACCCTTTGCAACATTCAGGTAGTTTTTGTAGGACGAAAAGCTTCCCGGAAGTGCAAGATTTGCCTCGTTTAATACCTTTTGATAAAAAGCCAGCTCGCAGTGATCCAGAATAATAGGAGAGCACTTTTTATTACGAAGGGAATTAGGCATAGACGCAAGAACCTTTTGTGGAATGTCCTCTGCCGAAGCAGAAAGAGTGTCTGTAATTTCGCCACGCCAGGTAAATAGCATGTCGTATTTGTCTTTTACAATGGCTGCATCAAAATCACCATCAGAAATTACGGTAAAATCAAGAATAATGTTTTCTTCCTGAGGAATTTTTGCTATAAGCAGATTACGCATGTCCTCGGAAAGACCATAGAAAGCAATGCGAACGGTGCGGTCTGCAATACGTTTTTTATAAGTACGCACGCCAATAATGATTCCAGTAATTAAAATTACCCCACAAAGTGCTGCAAGAATAATCAGCAGATTTTTCTTAGTGATTTTAATTCTTGAAATAAAGCTCTGCTTTGCATTTTTCTTAGTTTTTTTTGATGTTTTCTTTACGTTCTTCATAATCTGATTATCGGAATGAAGGTTATGTTTATTAAAAAAACTTACGACAATATAAATATGAAGATTTTCGAAGCTATTAAAGCATTTTTTGCTGACAAGGGGGCTCGTGCCGCCGCTAAAAAAACACTTTCTCTTATGCTGCTGGTATTCTGCCTATGCTGTGTAAAGCTTTGTGCAGAAGATACCTCGCCGGCCGAAGCCCAGGTAATGCGCGAAAAATTTGTGGCTGAGTCTAAAAAATATGTTGGCTCGCCTTATGTGCTTGGCGCCGTTGGACCAGATAAGTTTGACTGTTCCGGTCTTGTTTACTATTGTGCACGTGAATCAATTCAAAAGCAGCTGCCGCGTACTGCAAAGGCGCTTTATAACTATTGCCGCATTGTACCAGATAAGGAAAAGGAAATCGGAGACCTTTTGTTTTTTAAGACAAATAATACTGCTCCTATTACCCATGTAGGTATTTACATTGGAAATAATCAGTTTATTTCTGCAATCAGCGACGGGCCAAATACGGGAGTTATAATTTCTTCGCTCAGGCAAGATTACTGGAAGCCAAAGTACGTTGCCTGCGGCCAGTTTTTAAAGTCTGGAAAGCGTGCGGGTTCTGATTCTGGCAGCGCAGATGATTTTGAAGAAGAAGATTTTATAGATGATGAAGGAGCCTCGGTTGCAAGGACTGGCCGTTCTGGACGCTCTGGTTCAGGTTCGGGCAGCTCTGGTGGCAGCAATGTTAACTTTAAGGGCTCAAGCTTTTATAATCCGGATGGAGAAGGGCTTGATGTACTGGCTGCAGATGCCGCTTTGTTCTGTAACTGGACTTTGATTTCGCCAAATTCATTTATGTTCCAGTGGCGCGGACTTGAGCTTCAGACAAATGTGCGTTATACAAAATGGTTTCTGGAGCCGGGCTTAGGCTTTGGTTTACGCTTTAATCACGGAATGGGCGTGTTCCAGATTCCAATTTTGTTCTCTGCAACAGTAAATGATTACTTCAGATTCTATGCCGGACCGGTTATTTCCTTTGGAAACGGCCGCATGATGGTAACAGGAGAAGAGGTTAAGCCTTCTGTATTCCCTGGTGTAATAGGAATTTCTATTTCTACACCTTCACTGGATATAGGAAAGGTAAAAGGACAGATTGTTCAGGATATAAGCTATACAGTATTTAATAATCCGGATAATTCGGCTCTTTCATTTACAAACTCGATTTCTGCGGGACTCGTATTTTTTACAGGCATAAGGGTAACCTTGAACCCTGGCAGCTTGTTTAAGAAGTAATGAGAAAACTGATTTTAATACTTGCATCAGCTATACTCTTTGCGTCCTGTACCACCGAGGTAACACTTACCGTAAAGCCGGATGATTCTGTAGATATCCGCTTTGAGGGTGGGACAGGAAATGCATTTACTAAGATGATTGCAAGTGCTTCTGGTGTTGCAGGAACTACAGGAGCGGCAGGGGCTGGCAGTACAGATGCAATAATAGATACAGATACCGTTACCTACGAGCTTGCCCGTGCAGGTTTTTCTAATGTAAAGGCAGAGCAGAAAACTGGCGGCGCGGTGCTGATTAGCATGAGCGATAAAAAACAGAGCTCGTATATTTTTACCTCTGGTATAGTAAAAGCAGAAAAGGGCAGACTCAGCGCCGCAATTACACGAAAAAGTCTGGAGGATTTCTATAAATCAGCTGATGAACAGACTAGGATGACCCTGGATTTGTTTCTTGCTCCGGTTTTTAATGATGAAGTAATGAGCGAAGCTGAATATCTGGAAATGGTAGCCTCTTTTTACGGCAACGACGCTGCTAAAGAAGTAAGCGAAAGCGTTGTAAAAATCAATCTGATTTCAAAAGATGGTGCTAAGGAAACTTTGACATATCCGTTGAGTCAGATATTCTGTGGAAACTTTTAATACAAGCATAGACATTTATTCAATTAATTTTTCTGAAAATCTGTATAACGTTATGTTATGAAAGAGTCAGAAATTTTTATTAATCAGATTGGATACCGATTACTCGACACCAAAAACGTTCTCGTGAGTAAGGAAGCCAAGGGCGAGGCTAACGATTTTTCTGTTTGTGAAAAAGCAGGCGGAAAAGTTGTGTTTACAGCCGCTTTAACTCCTGCTCCGGACGATGAATTGTCTGGCGGCGGCTATTTTGCCGGAGATTTTTCTGCAGTACAGACAGCCGGAGAATATTACATCAGCCTGGGAAAAGAGCGCAGCTTTGATTTTACAATTTCTGATTCTGTTTATGACGATGTGGCTCTTTCTACTCTCAAATATTTTACAGATTCCCGCTGCGGACAGGGCGTTTGCCATACAGGCATTGCTGAAGTTTATGGTAGCAGTGAAAAGAAAAACGTACAGGGCGGCTGGCATGATGCGGGCGATTACGGCCGTTACATTGTAGCTGGAACTAAAACTGTAATGGACCTTCTGCTTGCCTATAAAAAGTGCCCTGAGCATTTTGCGGCTTTGAATGGCGGAAAAGGCTTTGACCTTCTTGGAGAGGTTCGTTTTGAGCTTGAATGGATGCTGCAGATGCAGAGAGAAGACGGCGCGGTTTACCATAAGATTTCGTGCTATCATTTTTGTCCCTTTATAATGCCGCAGGAAGAAAAAGACCAGCTTGTGCTGGCTCCGGTTTCTACTTCGGCAACTGCAGACTTTGCGGGTTGTCTTGCATATGCATCTGGCTTTTACAAGGCAGAGGGACCGAATCAGGATGAAGCTTTTGCACAGGCTTTGCTTGAGGCTGCCCTTAAGGCACAGACTTATCTTTTTTCTCACGATGATGAGCTTTATATTAATCCGCCGGAAATTACTACAGGCGGCTACGGCGACCGCGATGTTCGCGACGAGCGTTATTTTGCGCTTTGTTCTTTGTTTGCCGCAACCGGCGAAAAGAATTATTTGAATCAGGCGTTGAAAATCCGCCAGGATAAAAAGAAGGACAAACCTGATCCTAAGCACCCGTGGAACTGCGGCTGGCAGGAAGGCTTTGGCTGGCCTTTTGTTTCGGGCTACGGAACAGAATGCCTGCTGGGGGTAGAAGATTTGCTGCCGGCAGATTTGCTTGCAGAAATCACTATTGGAATTATTTCACAGGCAGAAAAATATCTGACAATAAGTAATGAGTCTGCTTTTAAATACTGTTCAAAATTTGTTATGTGGGGAAGTAACGGTGCAATCTGCGACCTCGCTCACATTATGCTTATGGCTTACGACCTTACCGGCCGCGACAACTTCTTAAAGGCGGCTAAGGCTCAGATAGACTATATCCTCGGCTGTAACCCGGTAAACTACTGCTACGTAACAGGAGCCGGTTCAAAGCCGGTAGTAAACCCGCATCACAGACCAAGCGGAGCAAGCGGTAAAGTGTACCCTGGAATGCTCAGCGGCGGCCCTTGCGGAGCCCTGCTCGACGCTTATGCTAAAGAGCACTTAACCGGCCGCCCGCCTCTCAAATGCTTTGCCGACGCCCAGCCAAGCTACAGCACAAACGAAGTTGCCATCTACTGGAACAGCGCTTTTGCGTACGTAATGGCCAGAATTTAATCATAATTCTATTCATAGTAAAAAAATAGACATATCTCCTTTTTTACCATATAATAGAAAGGATGAAGAGAGTAGGTAAAATAAGGGGAAGTTTTCGCAATTTAGGAATGAAGCTGATTTCATTCCCATGCCTTATTTTAACTCTGTTCATTTCTTCCTGCGCACTGTTCGAAAACGATGTCGCAGACTTTATGGAAACCTACACAGAAACAGCTGCGATAGACATCCATACCTTTTCAATCCAGCCTTATAAAGATCAGCTTGGAAACGACTGTGTAAACTCTAAACAGGATTTTGAAATTGAAATGTTAATGCGAAATCCTAAAAAGTTTACAATGAATCCTTCCATTAGTTTTGAGAATCTTTCTCCTTCTGTTGATGTTTCCAGAGTTAAAATTGAGCAGACAGATTTATATACACTTAAGGTTTTAATGCCGCAGGAATTCCTTCTGGACGCCGATGAAGGAAAAGACCTTACTGCAAAGTTCAGCCTTTACGAGCCAATGAGTGGCCGTGTTTTTGCAGGCTATGAAATTCCTCTTTCGTGCAATACAATCCCGCCTCAGATTCAAAACGCGACCATCTTAAACGACAATAACGAAACCTTCGTAATCTTTTTTGATATGCCTAATGCAGAAGAGCTTGCAATCCGTCATAAGGATGTAGCCTTTATTACAATCAACGATACAGACTTTCCTGTGACGATTGCAGACGACGGAAGCTTTACCTTTGAAAGCAGTCGTTTTTCAAGTACGCCAAAGTCAACTTATTCGATGATTGACTATAAGGAGTTTTCAAACTCGGACCGTTCTGTTTATTTTGAAACTCAGGATCCTTTCTTTATGGGAGAGAAGTCGTATACTCTTGGCTTAAAGGATAACGCAGGCCTTACACAGACTGTATACACAAATACAGAAATCTCTCGTCTCAGCAGGGTAGAAATTAAAGATATTGATGGTGTTGTTTATTCTACCGGTGCCAACGAAATGGTTGCAGGTAGTGATGTAGATCCATTCAAAATCAGCCTTATTCCTCCAGCAACAGATCATAAGGGAAACACAGTTCCAGGAAATACTACAATACATTATTCACTCTACAAGGGAACAAGTACTGTAAGTGCCCTGCTTCAGGAAGACTCTTCTACCAGTACAATTACTCTCGAAATGACAGAGGGTACTTATTACCTCGAAACATATGCAACACTAACAAATTATGAGCAGTCTCCGTTGTCTTGTGTAACTCTTCGCGTTGTAGACAGCGCAATTTACGTAAGTGAAAACGGAAACGATGAAACTGCAGATGGAACCCGCGAGCTTCCATTCAAAACTCTGCAGGCCGCTATTAATGATGTTGATGTACGTAACATGCCTACAGCTAAGCTTAATATTTATGTAGCCGGAACTCTGGAAGGTACAGCGGTTGTAAATCCTGCAATTGCAAAAGAGCTTGTAATCAGTGGCCGTCCGGGAAGCTCAGCAACAATCGATGCTCAGGGCAGCGGACCTGCCCTCACAATCGATACTGCTGTTCCAATTATCCTCAAGAATATCACTATTACAAATGGTAATGCAGAAAATGGCGGTGCAGTTCTTATCAAGGAAGGTGCGGAACTTACCCTTGCAGGTGGAACTAAACTTACTGGTAACAGTGCAAGTGAAAAGGGTGGCGCGGTCTACCTTCCTTCCGGTGCTAAACTGGTTCTTTCTGATGGCGCAGTAATTACAGAAAATACTTCTGGCCTAAAGGGTGGTGCTGTTTACGCCGGTTCAAATATTGAGCTTTCCGGCGCTGTGCAGATTTATGATAATACTGATACTACCGGCGCGGCTTGTAACCTCTTTATACCTGATGGAATCAAGCTTAAGATTACCGATAGTCTTGCTTCAAATGGTGTAGACAGTAATATCGGAATTACAACTCAGACAATTCCTACAATTCTTACTCCGGTTACAATTACAGAAGGCTATGGCTATAACGGCGGAAACAACAGTGGAATAGTTCCGGGTACTTACTTTACCGGCGATGCATATGCTGCTTCATTTGATGAAACAAGTGGTGAGGCTGTAATTGCTGTAAACGGTGGTAGCATAACAGATGTATTGAGTACTCAGGAAATTACATTCGAGCTTAACAGCCCATATACTACATCAGCTGGTCAAAACTGGTTTACCGCAGGTGCTGCAAGCGCAGCGGCAAGAACCCTTAAGATAGTTCCAACAATCAAGATTGCCGGTACAGATGTTACTGCAGAAGCACTCGCAGGAACAGCAAACCCGGTTGTATGGAATATTGAATTGTTTATTAATGGAATCAAGGTTCCTGATTGTACCTTTACAACGCTGGAATTTGTTATTCCTCAGTCTGTAAACTATCAGGACATTTATTCTCTGCATGTTCAGGCAACCTGGAACGGAATGTCTTATGATGATGAATTTACCGTATACGGCTACGATCCGTCTTAAATGGAGTTTAGAATGAGAAACAAGTTTAAGAAGCTTTGTAAATATTTTGTTTGTCTCGCCGCAGTCTTTTGCTTAATGTCCTGTCTTAATAGTGTTTCGTCTTCGGGTGATTCTGGAAATGAAAATCAGCCAGATGAAATTACACATGTACTTTTTAAGGGTTCAATTAATATTGAAAACTCTCTGAAAAAAACGCTGCTTAATTCAAATAATTCCCGCTCGGCAAGTCCCGAAGCAATAGATATGTCTACCCACGAGTTTTACGTAACTGCAACATCTAAGGCTGGCGCAACACTGAATGCTGATGTAGTTGAAGACCCGGTTACTCATGCAATAACCTTTGAAATGCCTCTTGATTTTGGCGAATGGAAAATAGAAACTGGAATTCGCAAAGCATCAAACCAGCAGAAAATCCTTGTAGATACTTTTGAAATAAAGCTCTTTACAAATACTCCAACCTTCTCACATGCTTTTTATCTTAAGCCGGTGAGCGAGGGAATGGGAAGCATTAATCTGGAGATGGTGGTTCCAGACAATGTTTCAAGAATGCAGATTACCGTTCACAGCCAGCCAGAGGAAGCAAGTTTTGATACAGCAGAATGTACTGCCTCTGGTACTGCACCGGATAGAAAAATTGTACTTAATCGTGAAAATGTAAATGGTGGAATTTATAATCTGGTTTTTACTTATTACGATGTAAACTATAATCCTTTGTTTTCAACAATTCAGACTATTAATGTTATTCCCGGTCTGGAAACTACAAAGTGGGTAAACGGTGGAAGCAGTATTCTTATCAGCAATATTGGAAAATTCGAAGTTACAGAAGCTCTTATAACAGCCTGGCGTACCCAGCGAAGTACTTACTATGTAGATTGTAACAGGGGTTATGATACTTACTCGGGAGGCCCTTTAGATCCATTTTGTACTCTGGCCCACGCAGTAAAAATTATAAACGACTTATATTCTACTGAAGAAAAAACTGCAACAATTATTGTTCTTGAAGGAACAACAGAAATGATTCCTGAATCACTTGCGTTTAATCAGAATAAAAACATAACGATAAAATCGAGCGGTTCTGGAACAATAAAGCTTATTCGCGACCCGGAGGAAGCTTTTTCCGGTCCATTCATAAAAATTCCGTCAACTACAACTTTTACAATGGAAAACCTGATTTTAGACGGAAGAGATGTTGAAGCTGAGGATAACATTGGTGTTATGAATAACGGCACCTTTATCATGAACAGTGGTAAAATTTGTGGTAATAAAAATTCAACAGCAGGTGGTGGTGCAGGTGTTTACAGCCCCGGAGTAATGGAGCTGAATGGTGGTGAAATTTCTGGAAATGTTTCGAATGGCAACGGAGCAGGAATTCTTTTAGACAGCCAGAACATAACAATTTCCGGCGGTATTGTAAAAAACAATCTGTCGGGCAGCACTCCGTCAAACCTCTTCCTGCCTTCAGGTTCAAAAATCAAAATAGAAAGAGCAATCGCAAGCGGCACAGAAATTAATGTAAGCTTTGGCTGGACTCCTAAGAAAGTAACATCGTCTACGGATCCTCTCATTTTTACTACAGGTTACGGAGCTGCAAACAGCGTGGCTCCAGCAAATTATTTTAAGAGCGATTTAAGATATATAATCATGCCGTTACCAACAAATACAACTCCAAGTACACTTGAGGCGGGAGTTGCTCTCAGTGGAAAAGATTTTATAAATGTATACAGTAATTTTTCTATGACCTTTGCAACAAACTTCGATAAGTTTAAACAGGGTGATACTGTCTTAGAAAATAGAACAATAGAGGTTACTCCCACTATCAAATTAAACGGTGCGGATATTACAGCTAATGTACTTGCTAGTACAGAAAATCCGTTGAAATGGAAACTCACACTTTATTACCGCGGTATAGAAGTAGGTGATTCAGAAACAAGAGAATTACGTATTGATTCTGGTTATACAGGTCGTTATGACCTTCATGTTTCTGCAGAATATATGGGACTTGTTAAAGATGCTGAGTTTGTCATTACTGGTTACAACAATATTATTCCTGTTACTACAAAAGAACAGTTAACAGATACTTTTACCAAAATTACAAATGGAGAAGCTCAAATTACAAGGGATACCTGTATTAATCTTACAGAAGACCTTGATCTATCTGCAGAACCTTATTATCCAATAAGTGCAAAAGTAAGTGGCGATCGTATTATAAATACAAATACCGACTTTGAGGGGGTTTTCGATGGAAATGGGCATACTATTAAGTTGGGTAAAGTTGTTTCAGAAGACTTTATTACAATTTGTTTTAGAAATAAAGGAACTATCCAGAATGTAATTATTGAAGCAGATACTACAAATTATCCTATAACAATTTCAGAAGGAACGACTTCGCATAGTGATGCAACAAATCCAGATGAATATAAATTTCATGCCTTTGGAGGTATTTGTCATTTTAATGAAGGAATTATTCGAAACTGCTGGAATAAAGTAAATATTGAAAGTGCAAGT
>CAMJNC010000070.1 GCA_946407195.1 uncultured Treponema sp.
CTTTGCCCAGGTAACAAACCCACCTATCGACAGCCTGCGTGAAAAAATTGTAACAGATACAACAGTTTACGTTGGTAAAGATGGAAACCTCCTCGAGCCACAGGCCCGCAACTGCCGTGTCCTCGAAATCAATAACCCGATCCTCACCGGTACAGACCTCATAAAAATTGCCGCTTTGAATCAGCCAGGCCTTCGTGCTAAAACATTATCAATCTTATTTGAATTATCGAATAAGAGTGGAAATCTTGAAGCTGCCCTCGACAATCTCTTCTCCCAGATCGATGCTGCCTACGCCGAAGGCTACAACATCATCATCCTCAGCGACCGTGGCGTAGACGAAACTCATGCCGCTATTCCAGCCATCCTCGCAACCTCTGCCGTTGAACAGTATCTCATTCGTACAAAGAAACGCACTGCTGTTTCCATCATCCTCGAAACCGCCGAGGTTCGCGATGTGCATCAGGCTGCAATGTGTCTTGGTTATGGCGCCCGCGCAATCAATCCTTATCTCGCTCACGAAGCAATTGCCGAACTCATCGACCAGAAGATTCTCGATAAGGATTATCACACAGCAATCGACGACTACAACAAGGCTGTTATCAACGGAATCGTAAAGATTGCTGCAAAGATGGGTATTTCAACAATTCAGTCTTATCAGTCTGCACAGATTTTTGAAGCAGTAGGAATTGCTGCTGATGTAGTTGAAAAATATTTTACAAATACAGTAAGCCGCGTTGGTGGTGTAGGCCTCAAGGAAATTGAAGAGGATGTCCGCTACCATCACGACCAGGGCTTTGATCCTGCAGGGCTCACTGTAAATCAGCATCTCGACTCCTTCGGAAAGCACAAGTTCCGCCGTGGTCCTCAGGCAGAAAGTCACCTTTATAATCCGGAAACAATTGTGGCCCTTCAGCAGGCTACCCGTAATGGTGACTATGCCCGCTTTAAGGAATACACCGCGTTAGTTGATGATAACGCACATCCACATACATTACGAGCAATGCTCGACTTCAACTATGACTCTGCCAAAGAGATTTCAATTGATGAAGTTGAAAGCGTAGACGAAATCGTAAAGCGCTTTAAGACCGGTGCCATGTCTTATGGTTCTATTTCAGAAGAAGCCCATAAGTGCATGGCTGCTGCAATGAATCATCTTCACGGAAAATCAAACTCTGGTGAAGGTGGAGAAAAGCCTGAGCGCCTTGGCACAGAATACAACTCAGCTATCAAGCAGGTTGCGAGCGGACGTTTTGGTGTTACAGAAGAGTACCTGCTCAGCGCCCAGGAAATTCAGATTAAGATGGCCCAGGGAGCAAAGCCGGGCGAGGGTGGACACCTTCCAGGAAAAAAGGTTTACCCATGGATTGCAAAGACACGTTATGCAACTCCTGGTGTAGCCCTTATTTCGCCACCACCTCATCACGATATTTACTCAATCGAAGATCTGGCTCAGCTGATTTACGATTTGAAAAATGCTAACCGCGCTGCACGCATCAGTGTAAAGCTTGTAAGTGAAGCGGGCGTTGGAACAATTGCTGCCGGTGTTGCAAAAGCCGGTGCTCAGGTAATTTTGATTTCCGGTCACGACGGTGGTACCGGTGCTGCACCTATCAGCTCAATTCACCATGCAGGTTTGCCATGGGAGCTTGGCCTTGCAGAAACTCATCAGACTCTGATTCAGAACGGACTCCGTGGTCGTGTTGTAATTGAAACAGATGGTAAGCTGATGAGCGGCCGCGATGTTACAATTGCAGCTCTGCTTGGTGCAGAAGAGTTTGGTTTTGCAACCGCTCCTCTTATTGCAATGGGCTGTTCTATGATGCGCGTCTGCCAGCTTGATACCTGTCCGTTTGGTGTTGCAACTCAGAACGAAAAGCTTCGTGCTAAGTTCCCTGGAAAGCCGGAATACGTAGAAAACTTTATGAAGTTCATCGCTCAGGAAATGCGCGAGATTATGGCAAAGCTCGGTGTTCGTTCAGTAGAAGAACTCTGCGGTCGTACAGATCTTCTTAAGCTAAAAGACAAGCAGGGCTTTAAGCGCGCCGGTCTGGTAGACATGAGCCGCGTACTCGCTACTTCAACAGAAGATAAAGACGCATGGAAGAAAGACCGCTCACTTTTCAACTTCGAACTCGAAAAGAGAATTGATCTTACAAAGCTTGTACCTGATTTTGAAAAGAATAAAATCGAGGATGCAATTGATATTCAGTCTACAGACCGCACCGTTGGTACAATCCTTGGTTCCGAAATCCAGAAGAAGTTCGGTAACACACTTGCCGACGATACTTACTGTGTAAACTTCAAGGGAGGTGCCGGACAGAGCTTTGGAGCCTTTATTCCAAAGGGACTTACCCTGCGCCTTACTGGAGATGCAAACGATGCCTTTGGTAAGGGCCTCAGCGGCGGTAAGCTTGTAATTAAGAAACCAGCTGATTTCGAAGGTGCTGCAGACAGCAATATCATCGTAGGAAACGTTGCACTCTTCGGTGCTACAAGCGGTACAGCCTTTATCAACGGTGTAGCAGGTGAACGTTTCTGTGTACGTAACTCTGGTGCAACAGTTGTAGCAGAAGGCTGTGGAGACCACGGTCTTGAATACATGACAGGTGGAACTGCAGTAATTCTCGGCAGTACAGGTAAGAACCTCTGTGCCGGAATGAGTGGTGGTGTTGCTTATGTTCTCGACGAAAATCATGATATTTACAAGCGCATGAATCACGAGCTTGTAAAAATGTATGCCATCGATGACGAAACAACAACCTTGCGTGACACTACAGACGAAGCTCGTCTCTACGCTCTTATCGAGCAGCATGCAGCAGAAACCGGCAGTGAACGTGCTAAGGCAATTCTTGCTGATTGGGAGCATTACAAGACTTGCTTCAAGAAAATCATCCCGAACGATTACCTGCGCATTATGACAGAAATAACTGCAGAAGAAAAATCAGGCAAGCCACATGACGAGGCAGTACTCGAAGCTTTCAGAAAGTGTACAGCGTAGGTAAGGAGGATTAGTATGGCAAAACCAACAGGATTCATGGATTATAAAAGAGTTGAAAATGGAAATGTTCCACCACTTGAGAGAATAACTAATTTTAAGGAATTTCATCCGAAGCTTGATGAAAAGGCCCGCCGCGAGCAGGCAGCCCGTTGTATGAACTGCGGAGTGCCAATGTGTCAGAGTGCCATTAAGCTTGCCGGTATGGTAACGGGCTGCCCGCTTCACAATTATATTCCGGAATGGAACGACGCTCTTTATAACGGTCAGTTTGATATGGCTGCGTGGCGTCTTTTAAAGACTTCGAGCTTCCCTGAATTCACTGGTCGTGTTTGTCCTGCTCTGTGCGAAAAGGCCTGCAACTGCGGCTCTCCTGTGGTTGGCGACGGACCAGTTACCGTTCACGACAACGAGCTTTTTATAATCGAAAAAGCCTTTGAAACAGGCTATATGAAGCCGGAAATTCCAAAGAACAGAAGTGGTAAAAAGGTTGCTGTAATTGGTGCTGGTCCTGCAGGACTTGCTTGTGCAGACTGGCTTAACCGTCGCGGTCATAATGTTACAGTTTTCGAGCGCGAGGATAAGGCCGGCGGACTTTTGATGTACGGTATTCCAAACATGAAGCTCGATAAAAAAATTGTAGACCGACGTATTGAGCTGATGAAGGCAGAGGGTGTTGAGTTTATTTTCAATGCTGATGTAGGACGCAGCTATGCAGCCTCACATATTCTTCAGGATTTTGATGCAGTTGCCTTGTGTTGTGGTGCAAAAAAAGCGCGTGCCCTTACAGCTCCTGGAGTAGATGCTAAAGGTGTTATGTTTGCCGTAGACTTCTTAAAGGCTGTTACAAAAAGCGTAATTGCAACAAGCGGTGTTCTGGAAAACATTGGAATTGCACCTGCAAATAAACAGATAGATCAGATGCTTGTTCAGGACTTTGGAATTGAAGTTGAAGGAAAGGACGTAATAATTGTCGGTGGTGGTGATACCGGAAACGACTGCTGTGGTTCTGCAATCCGCCTGGGCTGTAAGTCTGTAACTCAGATAGAAATGATGCCATGTCCACCGGTAGAACGTGCTGCAAACAATCCTTGGCCGCAGTGGCCTAAAACCCTAAAGGTTGATTACGGTGCAGAAGAATCAATTGCAAAGTTTGGACACGACCCTCGTGTTTATGAAACTACAGTTAAGGAAGTAATCAGCGAGAACGGACATATTACAGCCGTAAAAACAATTGAAGTTGAATTCCAGACAATAGACGGAAAACGCCAGCTCGTAGAGCGTGCAGGAACAGAAAAAACTCTGCCATGCGACCTCTTACTGGTTGCCGCAGGCTTTGTTGGCTGTGAAGAATATACAGCGCAGGCCTTTGGTACAGAACTTGGTCCACGTGGAACAGTTGCTTCAAAAGGCGATGAAACACCGGAGCTTGCAAGCCCTAACGGTTATGCGACCTCTGTTCCAAAAATCTTTACTGCAGGTGATATGCACCGTGGACAGTCGCTCGTAGTATGGGCAATTGCCGAAGGTCGCGAGTGTGCCCGACAGATAGATAGTTTTTTGTTGAATTAGTTTCCTGATTCTTTAAGCTTTCGTTTGCGTTCGTACATTTTTCTGTCGGCGCGTTCGAAAAGCTTAAAGAAGCTGTCTTCTGAATCAAGCTGGAAGATGTCAATTCCGCAGGAAATAACTACATCATTTGTTCCAATGTTTTCTTCCATCTGCTTATTAAAATCAGCTAAAATGGCTTCGCGGTTAGCAAAATCTTCGCCCTCAAGGAAGGCGACAAATTCATCTCCACCAATTCTATAAACTGGACTGTGCCTGAAATATTCGCAGATGATATGACAGGAATTTTTGATGTAGGTGTCGCCAGCTTCATGACCCTTAGTATCATTTATAATTTTCAGGCCGTTTAAATCAAAAATCGCAATACCAAAATCTGTTTTCTGTTTGCTTGAAAGGCTGATTTCTATCAATTGTTCGTCTTCTGTAAAGGCACGCTTGTTTTTAATACCGGTCAAAGCATCGGTGTAGGCCATTTTTCTTGTAGTGCTAAGCTCAATCTGCTGAAGCTCTTCCCGTGATATGTGTGCTTCCAGTTCACGGCGGTAATCATCCTTTTCATCTTCAAGAACGAAGGTATGAAGAAGGCAGGTGCCTAAAAGGTATCCTATTGCATAAAGAGGAAGCAGAGGGTACTGTGTTTGGGCAATAACAAAAAAAGTCATGGTAATACCAAAGGCACCAACTGCTCTGTGGCGGCGCTGCGCTTTTCCTTCTGTTCGTGCTGCATAAATAAACACATAAACGGCGGTTAAAAAGAACATCAGTATCTGAATACCCAGAGAGATATGCCGTGTAATACAGGCATGATAGTTTACTTCGGCATCAAAATAAAATCTTACAGGAATAAAGAAATTGATTACAAGAGATGTGGCATCAAAAAGAAGGTAAAGACAACCGAAAATTGAAAATACTTTTGTAAAGACGTTTGTTTCGTTAAGGTAGCGGTTTACATATCTTGTCCACAAGAATACGGTAACCGCCATAATCATAAAATAAATAAAGGTGTCTATGTAAATCGCATACAGATTCTTTGCTTCGTAAATAATACCCCACAAAGAATCAGCGATATAAAATGCCATGGCACCGTAAAGGAACCATCTGTAAAACTTATGAGATTGAACTGAATCCTTTGCATTGCGTCTGAACAGAATATCAAAATTGATGATTATGTGGACAAGCAATGCAAGTATGGCAACAGTCGAATATACCATAAAGTTCTATCGGTCAAAACCATCCATTGTCTGTATTTTTCCATCCGGCTTAAAGGTAAGCTCGCGGAATTTTACATTACGCTTCTGGTTGATTCCCTTTGAGCGTTCACAGTCGTGATAGAACAGATACCACTTTCCGTTGAACTCAAGGATTGAGTGGTGAGTAGTCCATCCCAAAACAGGGCTCAAAATACATCCGTCATAAGTATATGGTCCATAAACATTCTTGCTTGTAGCATAGCACAAGAGGTGTGATGTTCCAGTTGAATATGTGAAGTAATAAGTATCTCCCTTCTTGAACAGCCATGGATCTTCGAAGTAGCGGCGAACATCGTCTCCACCTGTGAGTGGGTCACCGTTTTCGTCTACAATTACGAGGTCGCGGAGCTCTTCTGCGAGCTCCTTCATGTTGTCTTTAAGAAGAGCGATTTTTGGTGTACATGCAGGTTCTTTTCCCTGTGGCTCTTTGTTATCAGCGCTCCATTTGTTGTTGCGGTACTGATCGAGCTGACCTCCCCAGAGGCCTCCCATTGTAAGATAGTATTTACCGTCTGTATCTTTAAAACAGCATGGGTCAATAGAATATGTTCCCTGAATGTAGTCATCTTCCGGTGTGAAAGGTCCTTCCGGCTTGTCACCAACTGCAACACCTACGCGGAACATTCCGTTCTTGTCGCGTGCAGGGAAGTAGAAGTAGTATTTACCATCTTTTTCTTCGCAGTCAGGAGCCCAAAGCTGCTTGCTTGCCCATTTTACGTCCTTAAGTGTGAAAACACAGCCGCAGTCGCGAGGATATGTTTCTGTGTCTTTCATTTCGTAAACGTGATAGTCTTTCATATCATACTGGTCACCGTTGTCGTTGTTTACTACGTCGATGTCTTCGTCATGTGATGGATAAATATAAATCTTTCCATTGAAAACGTGTGCAGAAGGGTCAGCTGTGTAAAGATCGTTTACAAGCGGCTTTTTCTCAATACTCATAGTTACTCCTGTTCAGGCTCTGAAGGCCAAGTTTCAGGCAACCGGTTGCCTGATATATAAAATAATAGATAATTATATTACCAAGTCAGCGTTTTTTCAATCGGCTGTATTACCTAGGGGAATTTTAGCGTATGGCGCCCGGTGTTTCCAGCTCGGCATTGCGGGCGGCGCACCAGGTTCCTTTTTTGAGGGCTTTGTCCAGGTCGCCTGTCTGCAGGTATTCGTAAAGGAAGCCGGCATTAAAGCTGTCGCCGCACGCAATTGTGTTGAGCGCGGCGATTTTTTCGGTAGGGCACTCGGAGAATTGTCCGCGAGCCGCTGCATAGGTGGAGTCGGCGCCTCTGGTTACCACGACGATGTTGTTGAGCTCGCGGCTTTTTTCGGCGATGGCGGCCTGCAGCGGCTGGGCTTCCATTTCCGGAAAGGTGGCGCGGAATTCTTCTTCGTTTATTTTGATTATTTCGGGCACGGTTGCGGCCAGAGTCTTTTTCAGGTCTTCTCCAATATAATCTGCGAGGAAAACTTTTCCTGCATCGTGGGTCATTCCGGCGATTGTTGCATAAAGGTCATCGTTCCAGATTTTCGGGCGGCTGCCGGCTAGCAGTACGGCATCTACCTCTGGCAGTATGTCATTTATTACCTTAAGGATTTTGATTTCTGCAGCGGCCACGGCCTTCTGCTCCTCAGCGCCTTCCAGCACCGGTTCTCCTACTACGAGCTCGGTGGTTGTTCCGGCTGTACGGTCGAGGAGGGTCCAGCATTCTCGGGTAAGCCCCGGGATGGTTGTATATATGAGGTTCAGCTTGTCGCGTGCGGCGGCTTCTGTAAACATCGAAAGATTTTTTTCACCGAGCGGGCAGACAACGGTTGAGCAGCCTTCTTCGAGCTGTTCGAGTACTCGGGCAGAGTTTACTGCTTTTCCAGATGCATCCTGTCTGTAATGCTTTGAACGGTTTACCTTTGCGAGTGAAAGGGCATCAAAGCTTACGGTGCGCTGTATTGTTGAACTCATGCAGATACAAAGAATTTTTTTCATAAAATATCCTTTATTTCGTAAATTGATTTCATTCTGATTGTTTTTCCGACACGGCCTGTCGTATTTGCAGCTCTTGCCTTTTTCATTGATTCTGCATCTTCTGCCAGAGGTTTACCATTTGGGGTACCAATCAAAACTGCTGTTCCACCAAGTGCTACCCAGCCGTCTGTATATTTCTGCATATCATCTAAAAAGAGTGTTTCTTCAATTGTTGTACCGGATTTCTGTAGTGCTGCCATAAAAGCGTCCGGGTAAGGCTTTCCGTTAAAGCCTGCGTCGCGGATATCAGTTACAGCTTCAAATAAATCAGCTATTCCAAGCTTGCCTAAAACTGTGTCTGCATGCTCGTGAGGAGCATTTGTCAGAATTGACATTGGCATATTAAGGGAAATCAAAAATTCGCGTAAGCCCGGCTGAGGCGGCAACTCATCTGCCTCGTTATCCGGATGAACATGTGCAAGAAAGCCTTCTATATCAGTCATACCTTCTGCGCGAAGCCATTCGAGGGTAGTGGAGTAGTGAACAATATTTTCAGCCCGCAGCTCAATGGCTTTTTCCATATCACAATGAAAAAAATCAGCTACACATTCCAGCATACGGCGGGTTATTCCCTTGTCCATTGCCGAACTTGCAGGATAAAGCGTGTTGTCCATATCAAAAAGAAGGTGCTTAAAGTTCATGAGCGAAATTATATCAAAATATTTAACTAGCGTTAATGGATATCTCGTTGTAAAATATATGTCAGATGAATTCGTTTCTGTTCAACCATATCAAATTTCAAATTGCCTCATTAACGATTCTATTAATTCTGGAAGTAATTTATTTTTTACGACCTAAAATCAAGCTGCTTTCTAACCGGATTTTCACAGTTTTAATGATAAGCTCGCTTGGATATCTGATTTTTGATTTTGCTACAGTTTTTGCCCTTGTTTATTATGATAATGTACCACTCTGGTTTGTTCGTTTTACACATCAGGGCTTTATTTTGTTTCTGGATATTGCGCTTTCAAGCATCTATCTTTACATGGATATGCTTAACCGCAATCAGAGGCGTTATTCGCGCAGCGAGCTTTCGCTGATTATTGCCTCTTATCTTGTTGTAATCGCATCAATTTTATTTGCTCCAATTTCTTATTATATAGAAGAAGATGGAATTTATTCATATGGTGTGATGGTAAACTGTGTTTACGCAATTCTTATTATTTATTCGTTTATGACAGTTTTCCAGACTCTCCGCCATATCAAAAACAAAGACCATCGCAAACAGAAAATCTGTGTTCTTATGACTATGGTTTTGTGGATGGGCTTTGGCGGTATTCAGATTCTTGAACCAAAAATCCTGATTTCGAGTGTTGGTATTTCGGCCATCATTCTTCTTATGTTCCTTTCGCTCGAAAATCCTTCTGAATATCTGGACAGCGAAACCCGTGCCTTTAACTATTACGCCCTAAAGGCTGTTTTGCAGGAATATCTTAGCCGCCAGAAGGATTATTCCATTGTCAGCATGGAGCTCGATGAGGCTTCTATTATTGAAAACTATACCAGCAGCAATGTTATTGCGGAGGTTCTGGTTGAAATAAAATCCTTTATTGAAAAGAATTTTAAGACTCCTTGTTACCGCATGAACCGCATGACGCTTGCTTTTATTGTAGATAACAAAAAAATTGCAAAGCTTGATACTTACCTTGAGATTCTTGCAGACCGTTTCTCTCAGACATGGGAGCTTAAAGACAGATCTGTGCGTCTTAATGCGCATGCAAATGTTTTGTGCTGTCCTGAAGATTATCCTTTTGACGGAAACGTAGTTGAGCTTCTTGATTTTGCTGAAGAATCAGAAACCTATGGCCGCTCAATCGGGTTTGTAAGACGAATTGATGATAAGGCCCGTGAAAAACGAATCCGTCATCGTCAGATTCTTTATGTTGTTTCAGATGCAATTAAGAATGACGATATTGATATGTACTATCAGCCTATTTATAGTCTGAAGGAAAAGAAATTTACAAATGCCGAGGCTCTTGTACGCTTAAAGGACAACCAGACAATAGGCTTTATTTCTCCAGAAGAATTTATTCCGCTTTCAGAAAAGAAGGGCATGATTATGCCTTTAAGCAGCCTGATTTTTAATCACGTTTTCAACTTTATGTCTGAAAACAATCTTAAGAAAAAGGGTGTAAATCATATTGAAGTAAATCTTTCTGGACTTCAGTCTGTAGATGCTAATCTTCCAAAACTTATGAAGTCTCTTTTGATGAAGTACAATATTTCGCCTGACAGCGTAAACCTCGAGATTACAGAATCAATTGCCGTTACATCCGGCTACATGCTCAAAAAGAATATGGATGAGCTTCGTAAATTCGGCTGTTCTTTCTCTATGGACGATTTTGGTACGGGCTATTCAAATCTTTCGCGAATTGCAAAGGCTGACTTTGAAATGATTAAAATTGACAAGAGTCTTTTGTGGCCGTGCTTTAAGGAAGAAGGAACAGACAGCACTAATAATGCAAAGATTCTTCTCGAAAACATGATTTCCATGCTGCTTAAAATTGGCCGCAAAATTGTTGTTGAAGGAATTGAAACAAAGGAACAGTTTGAATATCTCGAAAGCCTTGGCATTACCTATGCACAGGGCTTCTACTTCAGTAAACCGATTCCAGAAGACGAGTTCTTAAAGTTCATCGAAGAGAAGAATTGTTAACCGGTTGTTGAATAATTGATTAATATACTGAACGCTCCGCGCATTTGCCACGGAGCGTTTTTTTTTTTATAATTTGTCCTATGAATCTTAATAACATTGTAATTGTATTAGACCATCCTGATGAATCACGCAATATAGGGGCTGCTTGTCGTGCTATGGCGAATAATGATATAAGCGACCTTCGAATTGTTGGTAACAAAACAGATTATGATATTGAACACATTCACGTACTGGCAATTCATGCGGGTGGAATTTTTGATAATGCACATTTTTATAATTCAATAACAGAAGCAACAGCAGACTGCGCAATTTGTGCGGGAACCACACGCCGACGTGGCAAAAAGCGCGGTAAACTTTTACTTCCGGAAGAATTTGCAGATATGGCAGATGACATAACAGAAGGCGCAACAACCGAGGCCGGCGGCAAAGTAGCTGTTATTTTTGGAAACGAGCGTACCGGCCTTACAGACGAACAACTGGACGAATGTAATCTCGGAGTTACTATTCCTTCTTCAGACAATTTTGGCTCTCTGAACCTCAGTCACGCTGTTCAGATTATGAGTTATCACCTCTTTAGAAAATCTCTTGTTGAAAAAAAAGGCGAATACAGAGGCTATACTCCACTAACTCTTGAGCGTGTAGACCGTACCGTAAAAACTATAACTGATAATATGCAGAAAATCGGATTTTTCAAAATGCCTGGTCGTGAAGACATGGAAAACTTCTGGCGCAGCGTTTTAAGCCGTGCCAGTCTTTCTGAGGGAGAAGCTCAGTATTTGGAAAAGACCTTTGATAAGATGGCAGGATTAGCTAAGAAGAACTCCGAAAAATAGTATGCGTATAATA
>CAMJNC010000071.1 GCA_946407195.1 uncultured Treponema sp.
AACTCCTGTTAAGTAAGGCAATCGGTTGCCTTACAATTTATATATTATTTTCAAAAATAATAACCTGCTTTAATCTAACTCTTTAATTATTGAAGAAAGAGTTGCCTCATCAGAACGAAGCTCAAGAGCCTTCTTGAACTTTGAATCTCTGAAAAGAGCTGCAAGAGAAGAAAGAACCTTCAGATGTATCTGCGAATTGTGGGCAAGCAGGATGAACATAACAAAAACTTCGCGCTCATCTGGCGCTTTCATATCAATAGGATTCTTAAGATAAACTACGCAAATGCGCTGTTCGCTTGCATCACGCATAATTGGAGCGCGTGCATGTGGAAGTGCAATTCCGTTTCCTACAGCAGTACTTAAAACGGCTTCACGATCACACAAAGCATTATAAACAGTTTCAGAAGTCATTCCATCCGGCAAATCAATCATCTTGCAAACCTTGGCGTAGATTTCCTGAGGAGTATTTCCTTCTACGTTTTTAAAAACTCCGCCTCTGTGAATCAGCTGTGCCAAATCAACTTCTACTTCATTTTCCATATTTTTATCTCCCATTATTTAACAATTTCAAAGCCCTTAAAGCGGTTACTTTCCAAAGAAGAAAACAGTATTCCGCTTATCTCGTCAAAGGTCTCTTCCATTCCCTCGAGCGAAAGCGAAACATCATCTGTAGGAAATTGAGGTCTCATATAAACGTTTTCAACCTCCTCCAGCAATCGCACCGCATGGCTATATAACTGCGAAAGAATAACCAGCTCCTGCTGCGGAAAATTATTCGCCGCAATTCCAGAACCACCGATCTCGCAAAACAGTTCACTCACCCTTGTAAAAAGGCCAAGTATTCTTTTACGCAATTCAGCAATCGGATAATCAGAAAACTGATTATACATCTTTTCAAGTATATCATTACGCTTTTCTATATTCAATAATACAAGCCGACGCTCAGCAGAAGAAATCATTGCCATATTCGGAAATATTTTTTTAATTACATCTTCAAAATCTTCTGAAATATCTTTCTTACCGCGCCGCTTATCATAAATACGGTCTTCCAGAATTGCATCAATAACCTTTGGAGTTAAGGTCAAAGCCATGTCTGTAAGCAGCATACCACGATCCAGATCAAGCCCGTTCCATTTACCAGTATACGGAACCGACTCTCCCTTACGCCAGATTCGCGATTCTACACCGTAAGGCTCAAACCCGATTTTAGATGTATGCGCAAGAAACTCTTCTGTCGAGCCGCAGCTTTTTGTACACAGCTCCTCCTGATTTTCAAGAAACAAAAAAGAAAGCTGTTCTTCAATTGACGAGGCAGGACCATGGCGGTCAAAGCTGTCGAGAAGTCCGTTTTCAAAATGCGAATACCATTCCTCGCGCTCAACAGCTTCATCAGAAATTACAAATTCCGAAAGCGCATTTTTCTGAGGCTTCATTTCTACAACACCATCACTCCAGCTGAAAACCCTGCAAAGAATTCTGTCGCCATACTTAAACTCTTCGTCACCACAAATTTTTTTCAGCGGCCAGGCAGTAAGTGTAATTTCCTGTGGCATTGAATATTGCACCGAGCTCAACGGCACAGCCTTATTGTTTTTATCATTGAAAATATAAGGAAGAATATAGCCCTCACCGTAAAGCGCAAAGGTATCCATTGCAAGATTCATTGAAATGGTTTTAGCCTCACTTTCAATAATCTGTCCTTTAGACATAACGCAGATGCTGTCCGGCGAAACCTCCGGATTTACAAACGGCATGCAGCGATGTCCAATTATGATATAACCTTTTTCAACCTCTTCGCGGCTAGGTTTAAAGCTGAACCAGCGGCCGGTAAAAACTCCAGCCTTTGTAACAAATTCATTATTTACAAGAGAAAAAACATATTCGGAAACATGAAGAATTTCTGAGGCATCGGCCTTTGTAACTTTTACACCACATGCCTTTAGATGTTTATAAAAATCGTCCGTAGTAAAAACATCAAGTGTTTCTGTTAGATATTCTTCTATAATATTATTCGTTTTAAAATCCACAAAAGTTATTTTAATCTAAAACAAAAAAACTGTAAATTAGGCTGACTCCTCAGCCCCAATCTGCTATACTGAATTTTATGAAAGTAACCTTCTTGGGAACCGGCACAAGTCACGGAGTTCCTGTCATTGCCTGCGACTGTGCAGTATGCAAATCAAGCGATCCGCACGATAAAAGAACACGCAGCTCAGTTTATATTCAGACAGACGATAATAAATTTATTTTAATAGATATAGGACCTGATTTCCGTACCCAGGCACTCCGCGAAAATATCCGTCAGATAGATGCAGTACTTCTTACCCATCACCATGCTGATCATTTATTCGGACTGGATGATCTGCGTAATTTTTCCTGCATAATGTCTAATAAACCGGATAACCCTCAGAACAAAAAATACGACCGACCGCCTATTCCTTTTTACACAAATCATGCTGCAGCCGAATACTTAAAACACAGCTTTGGCTATCTGTTCAGCGAACATGCAGAAGGCGGCGGACATGCTAAAATCAACCTGCACGAAATTGATACCCTGCCAGACTTTACACTCGGAGATACCACAATTACTCCAGTTCCAATGCTGCACGGCTCACTCAAAACCACAGGCTGGCTTCTTACAGAAAATCAAAAATCTATAGCATATCTCACAGACTGTAATTTTATCAGCGACGAATCAATCCAGCTGATTCATAAAACAATTGAAAACAAAAACAGCTGTCTTACACACCTTGTAATAGACGGCCTTCGAATAAAGGAACACTCAACACATTTTAACTTTTTACAGGCACTCGAAGCTTCATCAAAAATCGGCGCAGAACACATCTGGTTCACTCACCTTACACACAACAGCTCTCACGAAGAAACTGCTGCCTACATTGCCGAGCACCGCGCAGAGTTCCCGGGTCTCGCCAGCGCAAAATCAATTCTACCCGCTTACGACGGCCTCTCCATAGTGTCATCCTGAACTTGTTTCAGGATCCCCCAAAAAAATAAACCCCGTCGGTTATCCAACGGGGTTTTTCGCGGTTCAAAACGTAACTTAGTTCTGAGCTACTTCTGCAGTCTTTGGAACTCTTACTTTCTTTTCAACGTAACCGCTGCTAAGACAGCTTGAGCAAACCTTAATTGTTCTAACTGTTCCGTTAGGAAGAACAGCCTTTACACTGTGAAGGTTAGGTCTCCATGTTCTGCGAGTATGGTTCATAGACTTACTAACTTTATTACCAGACATAACGCCTTTTCCGCAAACATCACACATTCTAGACATATCTTTATCCTTCCTTATATTAAAACAATTTTCCCACGCAAATTACAATAGTTTAGAAAGAATATACAAATTCAAAAAAAAAGTCAATCATCAGAAATTGAATTTTCAGATAATTATACTTCTTTTCCAGTTTCTTCGTCCAGAATAAAACTGTTATCGCACCTTATTTCCCGTACTGCGCTTCAATGTCTCGAATCTGGTCTCGAAGCGCAGCTGCCTGTTCATACTCCATGCGGTCGGCACAGGCAGACATTTCTGCTGTAAGCGCTTTGATGAGTTTCTTGCGTTCTTTTGGATTAAAGAGATTTGCTTCTTTCTTAAGAACCTCAAGTTCCATTGAAGCGTTTGCATCTGCATCAGATTTTTCGTGTTCAAGAATATCTTCTACTGCTTTTGAAATTGTTGTCGGTGTAATTCCGTGCTCTTTGTTGTAGGCTTCCTGAACCTCGCGGCGGTGCTTAGTTTCCTTTACAGCGGCCTCCATGGCAGGGCTCATGTGGTCTGCATACATAACAACCTTGCCTTCTGCATTACGGGCCGCACGACCAATAATCTGAATCAGAGAAGTTTCCGAACGCAAGAATCCGATTTTATCAGCATCAAGAATTGCAATAAACGAAACCTCAGGCAGGTCGATTCCTTCTCGCAAAAGGTTGATTCCAATCAGAACATCAATTTCGCCGGTTCTTAAAGACTTCAAAATCTCAACGCGTTCAAAGGTATCAATTTCTGAGTGAATGTATTTTACCTTAAGCTTAAGCTCGGTAAGGTAATCTGTAAGGTCCTCTGCCATCTTTTTAGTCAGCGTCAAAATAAGGCTACGTTCGTGACGTTTAATACGTTCGCGAACTTCCTTGTAAATATCTTCCATCTGACCTTCACTCGGCCGGATTTCAACTATAGGGTCCAGAAGTCCCGTTGGGCGAATCAGCTGCTCTACAACCTGAGTGCTCTGTTTTATTTCTTCAGGGCGAGGCGTTGCAGTAACATAAATTATCTGATTCATTTTGGCATCAAACTCCGCCTTTTTAAGAGGACGGTTATCAAAGGCAGATGGAAGGCGGAAGCCGAAATCAATAAGGTTCTGCTTACGGCTTCTATCTCCCTCGTACATTGCACCAATTTGAGGAACAGAAACATGGGCCTCGTCTATCATGCACAAAAAATCATCCGGGAAATAATGCAGCAGCGTTGCCGGAGGCTCTCCGCGAGCACGGCCAGAAATAGGACCCGAATAGTTTTCAATTCCAGGACAGGTTCCCATTTCCTTAAGCATTTCAATATCGTAGGTAGTTCTGGTCTTAAGACGTTCTGCTTCAAGCATTTTGCCGGCTGCACGAAGCTCTTCTACGCGGTCTTCCATTTCTTTTTGAATACGGTCGGTTGCACTTAAAAGCTGATCATGAGTTGCAACAAAATGCTTTGCCGGATAGAAAACTGTTTCTTCAAGCTCGCCGGTAACAGTGCGGTTCATTACATTAAAGCGCTGAATGTGTACAACCTGATCCCAGTCGAGAAGAATTCTGTAAGCCTCATCAGTTTCCATATATGGAGGGAATACTTCTATTACATCGCCCTTAATGCGGAAGTTGCCGCGTTCAAGAACATTTTCGTTACGCGAATACTGCATGGAAATAAGACTAGCCGCAAACTTCTTTGGGTCAAAGGTCTCGCCCACTTCTACGTGAACACGCATGCCCTTGTAAACATCAGGCATACCCAAACCGTAAATACATGAAACAGTTGCAACTACAATAACATCACGCCGTTCCATAAGGCTGTAGGTTGCCTTAAGACGCATCTGGTCTATTTCACGGTTTATGTCACAATCCTTTTCGATATATAAATCACGCGCCGCAACATAGGCTTCTGGCTGATAATAATCATAATATGAGACAAAATATTCTACGGCATTATTTGGAAAAAAAGATTTGAACTCCCGGTAAAGCTGTGCCGAAAGAGTTTTATTATGGCTGATTATAAGAGTAGGACGCTGAACCTTTTCTATGATTTTTGCCATGGTAAAGGTTTTTCCGGAACCTGTTACACCCTTTAAGGTCTGAAACTTATCGCCCCGTAGAAAGCCTTCGCTAAGCTTTTCTATTGCCTGCCCCTGATCCCCACTTGGCTCAAAGGGCGACACAACTTCGAATTTTTTCATGGCACATCCTAGCTTTCTACGAGCTTAATCTTCAATGTAACATTTCTGCGGTTTCGGCGAACCACAACAGTTACCACATCCCCTGCCTTTTTGCTTTCCAGTGCTGAATAATAATCAGCCAGTGAAGTTACCGCAATATTATCAATCTGTGTAATTACGTCTCCACCAATATAAATGATGTCTCTGCGTGAGCCATAATATGCAGCTTCTGTACCGCCCTTTAAGCCGGCACTCTCTGCATTTCCGCCCTTTACTACTTCAGAAATTAAAACACCGTTTGCAATATCGAGGCCGGCATACTGTGCAATTCTGCGGCTCAACTGAATTACTGTTGCGTCGATTGTTCCGCGGTGTACTTTGCCGTATTTAATTAAATCAGCTACAACACGAATTGCTGTTGTAGAAGGAACTGCAAAGCCAACTCCCGCAGAGTTTCCGCTGTTAGACTGAATCATTGTGTTAATACCAATCATCTTGCCGTTTGTATCAAGCAGAGGACCACCCGAGTTACCAGGGTTTATAGCCGCATCAGTCTGAACCATATCGCGGATAATTCTGTTATTTGAATTCTGAATAGGACGTCCAAGACCAGAAACAATACCGGTTGTCATAGTTCGTTCCAAACCAAACGGGTTACCGATTGCAATAACACGCTGACCAACCTTAAGAGAGCTGGAATCGCCAAAAGCAATCGTTTTCAATTCCATACCAGCCGGCGGTGTAAACTTAATTACTGCAAGGTCACTGTCTAAATCAGTTCCAACAACCTCAGCCTCATACTGAGTTCCATCAAACAGAGAAACATAAATTTTAGTAGCATCTGCAATTACATGAACGTTTGTAAGAATATAACCGCGTTTATCTATAATCGAACCACTTCCGCTTCCACCTTCCTGAACATAAGGCTGAAGGAACCAGTCGTAGGCTGTAACCTGAGTATTGATGTTCACAACCGCCTCGTTACAAAGCGAGTAAACATTAATGTTCTGAATCTCTTCCTGAGTGTAACTCGTGCCGCCACTACCGTTTGCAACCGAAATCACAGAAGCAGGATTCTGCTCTAAAAATGAAACAGAGTCCTCTATAGAAGTCTCTTCTTTCTGAACTGTAGCCTCTGCTGTTTCGCTGACATTCTGCACTTCTGCAGCCGCTTTCTTTTTAGATATATTAACAGAAACAGCCGCAGTCAAAAGCACTGCAGCTAAAACACAAATCAAAGTTGTACTAATTAATTGAGCATGAGAATAAAGCTTCATATATATAATTTAATAAAAACACACATTTTTAACAAGAAAAAAACTATACCGTCTGAGCAGTCGGCCCACTTTTAACAGGACTCAGCATTTTATTTTCCAGAAAACTGAAATATCCTTCCCGGCTCACAATCACATGATCGAGCAGCTCTATACCCATAATCACCGAAACCTTGCGTAGCGTCTCCGTCACCTGAATATCCTCCTCCGAAGGCTCGCAGTTCCCCGACGGATGATTGTGGCTAACAATTATAGCCGCTGCATTATCACGCATGGCCACCGAAAAAATTTCGCGCGGATGAATTAAAGTCCTGTTAAGAGTTCCAACTGTAATAACATGAATCTGAATAATTTCGTGCCCGCCGTTTAAGGTAACAAGCAGAAAATGCTCCTTATCGCAAACTGCATAATTTTTTACAAACGGCACAACATCTGTCGGAGACTTTATCGGGGCACGCAAATGGCAGCTACGCCTTCTCCCAAGCTCCAGCGCGGCCGCCACCGCAAGCGCTTTACCAAGCCCCACTCCGTTCAGCCTCACAAGATTTTCCACCACCTTTTCCGCATCAAAATCATAAAGAATACCGACAATTCTTTCAGCCATGAGCTCCACCGGCATCTGCCTCGTACCCGAGCCTAGAATCAGCATTACAAGCTCTTCATCAAACAGAAATGAAAAGCCATGCTCAAGCGCCTTTTCCCGCACATCGGGCTTAATTTTTTCCATAATTCCTCCTACCAATAATATTGCTTTGATATGCCAAAAAAGGAGAAAATTCTGAAAAAAAGTTTGAGAATTTCAGATTTTTTTTTAATTTCCGAAAATTAACGTATGAATAATATGAAAACTATGAAAAAATTATTTTTTCCTGTAATTGTTTTAGAGCTTACAATTGTGCTTTCCTTTGCACTTTTTACCTTTAATTCCTGTGTTTCAATGCCAAAACAGAAAAAACATGCATCGCTGCAGCTTTCACGCCGTATCTTAGATCAGGGCAAGCTTACTGCAGACCAGCTCACGGATTATTTTGTGAGCCGCAATGCAGAAGCAGACCGCGCCTATATTCTCCAGTTTGCACAGTATTATATTGAAGAAGCCGCTGCAGAAGGAATTAATTCCGACGTAGCCTTTGCACAGATGTGCCTCGAAACAGGCTTTCTTCGCTTCGGAGGACTTGTTCAGCCGGAATTCCATAATTACTGCGGGCTCGGCGCAATGGATGCAGAACACCCTGGAGAACAATTCCCTGATGAACAGACAGGAATACGCGCACACATTCAGCACCTGCAGGCATATGCCACAACAGAAGATGTAAAGCTCGTTAAAGAACTTGTGGACCCGCGTTATAACTGGGTCCACAAAACAAAATACATTGAAACTATTTATCAGTTAGCCGGTACCTGGGCAACAGACCCTCAGTACGGCGAAAAACTGGAAGCTAACCTCGTGAATATGGAAAACTTCAACTACTAGCCGATAGTTGTTCCAAAATATTCCTTATCCTCCAGAATTGCCTGGATGTTAGGAATATTTTTTCCACCTGCACAGATTACCTTCATGCTAAGCTCGCTTGCCTTTTTAGAAGCAATAGGATCAAACGGACAGTTCTTTCCAGGTGTCCATTCATCGCCTACCATTTTACGGAAGTCTGCCCATGATATTGTATCAAGCGGCTTTGCATCCGGATTTTTTCTAGGGTCATCAGTATAAACCTTTTCAATATTCGAAAGATTTACAATTGTCTTTGCATCAAATTTTTCGCCAAGATAAACTGCATCAGTATCTGTAGAGAATCCTGGTTTCCAGCCAGCTGCAACAAGCACCTGACCATCAAACTTCAAATTATCTTCAGTTGGATTATAAACAACATCGTTCTTGCAGTAGTCACCAAAGCAAGCCTTTAAAAGCTGCGCATTAAGACGTGTTGCCATAATTCCAATCCAGTCTGCAGCATTAGCATCAAAGGCATCGCCTGTCTTTTCACAAACTTCTTTCAAACCATTCTGATATACACGTGCAGGAGCTCCACCGCCGGCAACCAGAATCAGTCTGTTCTGCTTGTCTGCATCAAGCCACTTCTTACACATTGTAACAAACTCACTCAAGAAAGCACTGTCCGGCTTATCCGGAGCAATAATCGAACCACCTACACTCAGAATTTTTGTCATCAATATACCCCCTTCACCACCGGTACAGACCAGTAGCTGCTATATTTTGCTGTATCCCTATTTGCCTCTTCCCATATTGACTGGAGGGCAAAGCTTCTTGGCTGCTGTACAATCTTGTTATCTGCACTAAATGGCTTAAGCTGACTCCAGCCGCGTGAGAACAGAATATGATGCGAATCCATGTTGCCAAAATAATATTCCTTTACATCAACAACATCGCTGTCCGACCACTGCTTAAACTCAAGCCCAGCACCCAGTGCCGGGTCACAAGGAATCCAGCCGATCTTATCAATATAAAATTCACACCACCAGTGCGACTGAGTAGAAAGATCCGGATTTACAAGCACACCACCGTCTGTATAAGCCGGTACTTCTGCAGCACGCAAAAGCGCAGTACAAATTACGGCAAAATCAAAAGCATCTCCGCTTTCTTTTTTTATCAAATCGAGCGGGTCAGAATCATTTTTGCGAACCTTATCCTGAATCTTAAAGTTTTCGCACATATAATTATATATCAGTTTTGCTTTATTCCACGGATTTTTTTCTTTTCCAATAATTTTTTCACAAAGCTCTTTAACAGCCGCCTTATCACTTGGAACAAGAGTATCAGCCCTAAGCGAACCGCTTAAAAGATTTTTTTCTGTGTTTTTGTATGTACCGATTTTTACAGGATTTACATTTGCACGAACCTCAAAAACCGGAAGTACAAAGGTTTGCTTGAAAACACTTTTTGGTGTATTGTTTCTGCTTTTTGTAATCTGATGAATAAGATTATTCTGGTAGTTCATCAGAATAGGCTCTGGCGAAGTTTCTGTAATTTCAACCTGTGGCTGAGCCGGACACGAAAAAGGAATAGGACAGCGAAGCGTAATTGTAGAAACATCATCAGTTACTACATCTGCAATATCAGCCGTATACTGCACCAGATAAATTTTCTTGTTCAAATATTCCTTACGGCCAGCATCTGTATTTATTGTAAGCTCCTTAGGGTCTGATTTTTCGCGGCCAGTATCTACAATCACAACTCCAGTATAAGCTCCATCCGGAACGCGTACTGTAATTTCTGTATTAGACCACGAAACATAATCAAAATCATCTTCGCTTGCAGGAATCATATTCTCAGTAAGCATAACCATATTTTTATAGTCTGCCTCACTGATTTTATTATTACAGTCCATAGTAAAAAACACTTTAGACTGATTTTTTGAGTCACCAAAATTATTTCCCGAAATTACAAGAATCTCTCCTACACTAAGCTTTTCTGCAGAAAGCATTGTAATTACTGGTTTTGTTACCTGCTGAACTGCAGGAACTGGAACCGGAATATCTACTTCATTTGCAAAAAGAGCCGGCTTGGAACGCATTTCCTTTGTACCTACAACAACAAGTCCGTCCTGAACATTTGCAGGAAGTACAATTTTAATACAGTTATCTGCCCAGGAAATATACGAGCTTGCAGTAAGCTTTGAGCCTGCAATTTCAACATAGCCCATATCGCGTACCGAACCAAAGTTTACGCCGTTAATAACAACAAGATCCCCTGGAGAACCAACAGGAGGAACTACAGAATAAATTTCTGGGACTGGTTTTGTTCTGAAACCAATAAGATAAATAGAACCGAGAATTATACCTATTAATAAAATAACAGAAAGTACCCGGACAACCGGATACCTTCGCAATGAATAACTAAACTTTCCAGAAGAATCCACTAATATCTGCCTGATACAAGTTCCATTGGAACGTTGATTTCTGTAGTCATAGGAAAATCACCCATACCAGGAACTGTAATTTTTATGTTGATTGCTTCGTTCTGAAAATCTGGTCTTAATACATCAACATCGTTTACATTTTTTACAAACGATTTGTTTTTTCGCTGCTTTTCATAAGATAAAACAACATCCTGTATATTTCCAGAAATGGCTACACTTCTTCCACTATCATAGCTGACATTATTTACAGTTTTTGAACTGGCAGTCTCAAAAAGCGGTGCAGCTGAAACAGTAGAAGCAACTGTAGGATTTACAGCAGAAGCTTTATTTGATTTTAACCCAAGAGGGAGTACTAATGCAAGAACCGCAGCCGCTGCTACACCCGAGGCAACATAACTAATAACTTTAAACGGAGATTTCTGTGGAGCCATTCCAACATTCTTGGCATAAGCCATTTTAATCTGAAGGCGCTGAAAGCTTTCGTCCATAAAACGCTCATCAAGGTTCAGAGAATCTGAATCTGCCTTGAACATATCACGGACAGCCTTTAACTGTTCCAGCTCTTTACGACATTTTTCGCAGTGCGAAATATGAAGCTCATATTCAGCCTTGTAGTTTTCAGGTAGCTCACCATCGAGGT
>CAMJNC010000072.1 GCA_946407195.1 uncultured Treponema sp.
TCTGGATTGTTATTGCTGTTGTTGCAGATGTTTTCAGCCGTTCTTTCGGTGTAAACAAGCTTGATGGAAATGCAATGTTCTGGATTCTCAACGTTGCAAAGGATCTGCTGATTATCGGCGGTCTGCTCTCGATTAAATAAATGGTAAACATAAAATGTGTGGCTTCGAAAGGAGCCATAATTCCCGAATATAAAACAAGCGGCGCAGCAGGTGCAGACCTCTGCGCTCTTTTAGATGCGCCGCTTACAATTCCAGCCGGCCGTTCTGCTCTTGTTCCAACCGGACTTTATTTTGAAATTCCGGAAGGCTACGAGGTTCAGGTACGTCCGCGCAGTGGTCTTGCCGCAAAAAACGGAGTAACAGTTTTAAATACTCCAGGTACAATCGACAGCGATTACCGTGGTGAAATAAAAGTAATACTTATAAACCTCGGTACTGCAGATTTTACCGTTAATTCCGGCGACCGTATTGCCCAGATGGTTGTAGCCCCGGTTACACAGGCAGCTTTTTCTATAACTGACAGTCTCAGCGAAACTGAACGCGGAACAGGTGGCTTTGGTTCAACCGGTGTTAGTGCTTCAGGCAATCAGAAATAAATATGACAACAAAGGAACTGATTCAGACAATAAAGCGTAATCACAGTGTAAGACTTGCGCACCTGTATTATACAAAATTTCAGGTACGCGTGATGAAGCGTGGAACTCTTAAAAATAATATTCTCGTAAAATATTTATTTAAAGATTTGTTCCTTTATTTTCTTGTATCGTTCTTTTTCTTTTTTATGGTTTTCTTTGTAAATCAAATTCTCCTTACGGTAGAAGATCTGCTGGCAAAATCAGCTCCCTTTACTGATGTAATGAGAATTATGGTTTACAGTCTTCCATTCATTATTGCTCAGTCAGCTCCGTTTGCTACGCTCGTTGGTTTTTTGATGAGCCTTGGCGGTATGATGAGCAGTAATGAAATTTTAATTTTCCGTGCAGCTGGAATTTCATTTTTTAAGATTTTCATACCAGTTGCGCTTCTTGGTATTTTTATTTCCATAGGCTCTTTTTTTGTAAACGATTATCTGCTTCCTCTGGGAACAATTAAATACAATAAGCTCATGAGAAAAATCATGAACTCAACACCTTCAATTGAGCTTGAATCAAATAGTGTAAAGCATCTTGATACTGCAAATATTGTAATTGGTAATGTTGACGGAAATAAGGTTTCTGATGTTGTAATCATTGATTCAAAGGATGGCGATGACCGTCTCATAGTAGCGGGCGAATCAGTACTTGTCGGTGCAAAGGAAGAGGGCGTATTGATGCAGTTTGATATGAACGATGCCAATGTCCTTACAATTAAAACCGACAACAAAAATAACTATGATATTCTGCGTTCTAAACGAACTGTAATGAATGTTTTCGATTCTACCTTCCTGGGTACTTTTTCTCAGTCGCCAAGGGAAATGACAACCTACGATCTTACAAAGCGACTCAGCGAAATGAAGAATGAAAAATCAGATAACCCGAGTACTTTACGCAAGCTGAATCTTTGGATTATGGAATGGCATAAAAAATTTGCAATTCCGTTTGGTTCAATCTTTTTTGCGCTTCTGGCTTTTTCCATGGCCTTTTTGTTTGGTAAGAATAATGGTCAGATGATAGGTCTTTTTCTTGGACTTATAATCTGTGTATTATATTGGGCTGTTCAGATTGTAGGGCAGCTTATGGTAACTAAGGTTGGTCTTAATGCCTTCTGGTGTATATGGACCCCGAATATTTTAATTGGATTTTTTGGTCTCGTATTTCTGATGAGGCTTTTGAAAAAATAGAGGAATAATAAATGAAGCTTGTAATCTATCTTTTTAAGAAAGTAATTCCTCTGTTTGTTGGCGCCATGTTCTTTTTTGCGCTTGTATTGAATCTGGTTGATTTGTTTATGAATATTGCAACCTACCTTCAGAACAACTGTTCCGGTAAGGACATTATGATGGTAATGGCTTATTATGTTCCAAAAACTGTATGGTATGCCGTGCCTGTTGCAATTTTGTTTTCAACCTCTTATGCACTCAGTGAAATGTACGCTGCCAACGAAATTCAGGCTCTGCTTGCTTCCGGTGTTTCGCTTTTCCGGTTTACAGTTCCGCTGCTTATTATGAGCCTTTTTATGGCTTATGGACTTTTTGTTTTTGAAAATAAATTTGTTGTACAGACTTACGAGAAAAAAACAACGCTTCAGAATACACTTTTGAATAAAACTAAAAATGAAAATAATAATGATGTAATCGTGCTTTCGGATAACGGCCGAATTATTTATTCGGCTGCACGTTATATAGAAAGTCAGAAAAAGCTCAAAACCTGTTACTTTGTTTTCCGCGGAGAACAGCGCGAACTGCAGGCTGTTATCTACAGTAAGCAGGCATTGTGGAACGCTGAACGACAGGTTTGGGATCTGGAAAATCCGGTGCAGTATGAGCCGGTAGGCGATACCATCAAAATTACAAACGTAAATTTTGATTATGTAAAAATGCTTACAGAGTCTTATGAGATTTTCCGTAAGACAAATGTAGATGTTCAGTCAGTCTCGGCTAACGAGGCAAGAGTTTATATCAGGCATCTTAAAAAAGCCGGCCTTCCGTATAACGAAGAGCTTTCGGAATATTACAAGAAATATGCCTTTCCGTTTATTGTGTTTATTGTTGTTTTCCTTTCAATAGGACTTACCGGAAAAACACGAAAAAATGTTCTGCTTATAAGTCTTGCTTCATGTATTTCCGCTTCGGTGCTTTTTTATGTTACAATGATGGTAACAATGGTTCTTGCAAAGCACGGATACATTTCTGCTTTTTCCGGTGCATGGTCACCGGTAATTTTCTTTACTATAATCAGTGTGGTGCTGTTACGCTTTGCCCGCACGTAGCTTTTATATATGAAGATTTAAGGATTTTTTATGAGTGAAGTTTTAAAGATATTTGATATAAAGCACAAGAATAAAGATAGTCGCGCCCGTACTGGTACTCTGCATCTTCCACATGGAGATGTGCGTACTCCTGTTTTTATGCCTGTTGGAACTAACGCAACTGTTAAGGCAATGCCAAAGGATTTTCTTGAAGAAATTGATTTTGATATTATCCTTGCAAATACTTATCATCTTTTTCTGCGTCCGGGTCCAGACCTGATTAAAGAGGCTGGTGGTTTACACGGATTTTCACAGTGGAAGAAAAACTTCCTTACAGATTCCGGTGGCTTTCAGGTTTTCTCGCTTTCTAAATTAAGAAAGATTACAGATGAAGGTGTTCGCTTTCAGAGTCATATTGACGGCAGCTACCACATGTTTACTCCGGAAAATGTAGTTCAGACTCAGACAAAATTTAATTCAGATATTCAGATGCAGCTTGATGTTTGCTCGGGCTGGGGTGTAGAGCGCAAGGAAGCTGAAAAGGCTTTGCGTATTACAAGCGACTGGCTGCTTCGTGCAAAGGGTGAATGGGAAAAGCAGCGGGAAGCCGGCTATGAAGGAATGCTGTTCCCTATTGTACAGGGAAACTTTTTCGAAGACCTTCGCAAAAAAAGTGCTGAGTTTGTAAGCTCGCTTGATATGCCTGGAATTGCAATTGGAGGCCTTAGTGTAGGGGAGCCGCCTGCAGAATTTACTAAATATCTGAATTATACAGTGCAGTATCTGCCGGAAGATAAGCCAAAGTATGTTATGGGAATTGGTACCCCCGAATATATTCTTGATGCAGTGGCAGCTGGAATTGATATGTTTGACTGTGTTTTGCCAACCCGCAATGCACGAAACGGCTCATACTTTACCCGCCGGGGAATGCTGAGCATCAAGCAGGAGCGATGGACACATGACTTTGGTCCTGTAGACAGTGAATGTAATTGTAAAGTTTGCCGCACATATTCCCGAAGTTATTTAAGACATCTTTTTAAGGAACAGGAAATTTTGAGCAGTATTCTTGCGAGCTATCATAATCTGTATTTCTTAAACAACATGCTTAAAGAAATACGTGTGGCAATAGATGAAGACCGCTTTGAGGAATACAGAAAAGAATTCCTGGAGAAGTTTAGTCAGGGGGTATAAGTATGAAAAAGATAATTTTGTTTTTGTTAATACTTGCTTCAATAAATATCTGTTTCGCACAGGAAGCAGAAGATGCCGATGCTGCACCGGTGGCCGAAAGCACTTCTACCTCTTCCATAAAAGCTTCAAAGGGTGGTATCTCTGAGATTCCGAATTCAAAACGTCCAAAGCCAATTGATAAAGAAAAGGCAGCCAAGGCTGCAGAAAAGGATGAAAGCGAAAAGGATTATGAGAATAAATCTAATACAATAAAGTACGGTGTACCGTCGGAGATTTCTTCTCTTATTGATGAGCTTATCAAAAATGAAGACCCGCGTTTTACCGAAGAAATCTACGACGTTTTCCAGGTATCAAAAAATACAGTTATCAAACAGAAGGTGCTTAATTATTTTAAGCAGCTCGAAGATCCTTGTCTCGAAGACTATGCCGTAGAAACTCTGAACGATCCGTACGAGGAACGCAACGACTTAGTAAAGGCCTGCTTTCAGTATGTGTCTGCCGTAAAAACAAAGGAAGCAATTCCTGCTGTGCTTGCACTTATAGAAGCAGAAAACGATTCTTACTTTAATGATGCAATTGCAACCATTGGAGAAATTGGTGGGCCTTCAGAAGCAATGTTCCTTGTAGAATATCTTGAACGCGAAGATCTTAGCGATGCTCAGCGACAGACTCTTATGAGAACCTGCGGTAAGATGCATGCAGTTCAAACCTGGGATAAGGTTGTAGAGGTTGCCGAAGATGAGGATGAAAATCTTTATGTAAGAATGTATGCTGCTGAAGCTCTTGGTCTTATGGAAAAGAAGGAATCTGTTCCGGTGCTTGTAGAGCTCTTTTCTGAAAATGATCCGAACCTTCGACAATATGTAATAAAAGGTCTTTCTCATTTTCCGAATGTAGTAGAAGCACAGCAGACAATCCTTCAGGGAATACGCGATGAGCATTGGCGTGTAAGACAGGAAGCAATAAAAACTGTCCGCGAAAACAAAATGACCGATGCTACTCAATTCCTTATTTATCGTGCTAGAAATGACAGTGAAAAGGTAATAAAGGACGAAGCCTATAATTCTCTGGCCGCCGTAAATACAAAAGAAGGCAATGAGTTTATGGTAAATCAGCTTAAAGAAAAAAAGGTTGGAGATGCCACAAAGAAAAAGATTGTAGAAGTGCTTCTTAAAGAAGGACATACCGGTCAGAACGAAATTCTCGAGCTTGCGGATGAATGTCTTAAGGATGACAAGAGAAAGGACCTGCGTTACGCAATTGGAAAAGAACTTGCTAAATATGAAAACTCGGCTTATGATGAAATATGTATAAAATATCTGGGCTCAAAGGATTCTACGACTCAGAGTCTTGGTCTGGATATTTATAAAACAAATAAGTTTAGTTCTGCAGTACCAGTAATGCGGAATATTTATGCAGACAAGAAGGCAAATTCTGGTGTGAAAAACCGCATAAAGAAAATGCTTTCTATCGAGGATGAAGACGAATCAAAGAATGAAAAAACTTTTAGCGAGGCTGATGCTAAATAAAAAAGAAAACGCTGAATATATTGCCAAACGAAATTATCACATGACCTGTTTCATCTGTCTTGTGATTGCAATACAGGGGTTTATTTTAGCCGCTATTTCATTAATAGATTCTAATTATAAAGTTGTATTTTCAACACTGGCTTATGCTTTATTAATGCTGGTGACTTTCGTTTATACAAAAATCACTAAAAAGCTGACCTGCTTTTATGTTTCTGCCTCGCTGATGGTAACTCTGCTTACAGTCTGGTTTTTATATTCCGGGGGAACAGAGGGCTTTGGAATTATCTGGATTACGGTAATTCCTCTTTTTACACTTTATCTTATTCCTTATACAGGTTTTATTATTCTAAATTTTTCAGTATTTCTCATGCTGGTAATCGGTATGTGGACGCCTCTCAGCAATACTCCGTATATTTATGAGTATACAACTGTGTTCAGAACCCGTTTTCCACTTTTATATCTTTTTGAGGTTATTTTTTCTGTCTTCCTGAAGTATAGAATTTACATGACTGAAAATGAGCTTGTTGAACAGAAGGAAGTTCTTGCCTCTGAAAATAAAATGGCGTCTGTAATTCAAAAGTCATTTTTCAGTCAGGAGGTAAGCAGCTTTAAAGGCTGGGATATTGCATGTTCATGTATTCCTCTGGCTAGTATTTCCGGTGACCTTTATGATATTTATCCAAAGAAAACCGAAGGAGAAGAGGAAGGGGCAGTTCGTGAAATAAGCGGCCTTGGTATTTTTGATTCTTCAGGTCATGGTATTTCTACGGGTATTATTACTCTGCTTGCCAAGAATATTTTTAAGCAGGAATTCTATGAAAATTTAAATAATGACATTGTAGATATGGTTCATAATATTAATACCAGATTTAATGTTGAAAAAGGTGAGGTAGATACCTTCCTTACCGGTATTTTTATTCGCATGAAGAATATTAAAGCCGACGGTTCTGGAGAAATTGAGCTTGTTAATGCAGGACATCAGATTCCGGTTATTTACAGAAAAAGAAATGATTCTTTTGACGTACTGAATAATTCTACTCTTGCTGTAGGAGCTATTGGTCTTAGTTCAATTGAACCATATTATGATTCAGTTGATGTAACTATGGAAAAGGGTGACGAAATTATTCTTTATACCGACGGTGTAATAAACTGTTGTGCACCAGGCGGAAGACGTTTGGGACAGCAGGGCTTAATAAATATACTTGCGGCAAATATTAATAAGCCGGCTGATAATCAGCTTAATGATATAATTTCAGACATAGCAGCCTTTAAAGGTATGGAGCCTTCAAAGGATGATATGACAATTATGCTTTTGAAATTTCAGGGCTAGAGACCTGAGTTAGTTCAGACTAATTATACAGCGAGTTTACAAGAGCCAGGGCTTTATTGATTGCTCCGGCTTCTTCCTTTGTCCATTCTACATTTTCTTCTACGAGAGTCTCGAGACTTGAATGGCTTTCCATAAGTGCTGTTGAAAATCCGCGTGATACCTTAAACCAGTAGCTGCCGTTTCCATTATTATAAAGCGTAATAAAGCCGTATTCGCGGCCCTTCTGTTTTGCAATTGCGGTTCTTAAAATGAAACCAAGCGAATCTACGAGCTGTTCCTTTTGAATCGGGTCGTTTACATTTACGTTCATATGGCGGTTCCACTTTTTTTCCGGAAGTGGACGCAGGTCCAGACTTTTTGCAAGTTCAATAATAAGCGAAACCTTTTCTCCGGACAAAAGAGAGCCGTTGTCGTTTGTAATAACTGTTCCCTTCATCTGACCGGCATTGTTCAGCTTGTTTTTATTCTTTTCGTTTTCGATAGCCTGAATAAACTGTTCAACTGGAAGAAGGGCTGTCTTTTTTCCTTTGATTTTCTTTGTGGCAAAGAGGAAGCCTCCAAGAGAAAGTGAATCCTCTGGGGCTGGTTCTGTTTTTTTTGTTTCCTGACGGCGAAGTGCTTTTGCAGTGCGGTTTCGTTCCTGCTCGAGCATACGCGCTTCGCGTGAGCTTTCGCGTTCTTTTTTGCAGGCCATCAGCTTGTCAAATAAATCAGGATTAATTATGTCGAGCATTGGGCGGGTAAGTGGAGAAACACTCGAAGCATAAATGCGGCTTGTTCGGATGATTTCTCCAGCTACAATAAATACCGGGTCCTTTTTGAACATTACACTGCCAGGGTGAATGCATATGTGGTCTGCAGTAAGACTGCGGTAACTTTCGCGGCCGGTACGGATACATACAAACTGAATCATGCCGGCTGCAATACAGCAAAGGTAATCCTGCATACTGCCTTTTCCTTCGACAACAGGAATGCCCATTTTTTCACTTACAATTTCTATAAGCTGCTCGTTGATATTTTCAATTTCGGCCATTACGCGTTCGTCAAGATAATTTTTCTTGCAAAACTTTTCGCGGTTGTCTGTCTGCTGAAAGGCCTTGAGAATATTAAGGTAGGTACAGAAGTCTCCCTGAATATCCTGGAAACGGTGATGTGCCTTGCGTGCTTCCATTTCTTCGTTTGGTGGTAAAACAAAAGGAGAGTTTGCAGAGAGGAAGGAAGCAGCAACAAGAGCCTTGTCGAGAACATCCGGGAAGCGCATAATTGCTTCAACTATAATACGGCTGATTCTCGGTTCGAGCGGGAACTTAACCATCATCTGTCCGATGCTTGAAAGTGTATTGTCTTCTTCTAGGGCGCCAAGCATATGGAGCGTATCAACAGCACCAATAATTCCTTCGCGTCCAGGGTTTGCAATAAAATCAAAGTCGTAAAAGTCTGTAATACCAAGCTCGCTCATGCGCAGTACAACTTCGCTCAAGTCTGTGCGGTAAATCTCTTCTGTTGTGTATTCTGGACGTGTGTCAAAATCCTTTCGTGAGTAAAGACGATAGCAGGTACCCGGCTGAGTACGTCCTGCACGTCCTTTTCTCTGGTTGCACGAAGCACGTGAAACGGTGGATTCAATAAGGCTTGAAGTAAAGTTTTTAGGATTATAAAAATTCAGCTTGCAAAGTCCCGAATCAATTACCGTTGTAACATCACTGATTGTTACAGAGGTCTCTGCAATGTTCGTAGAAATTACGACTTTACGTTTTCCCTCCGGTGCTTTTTCAAAAACACGTTCCTGTTCCTCTTTAGGAAGGCGTCCGTACAGCGGAAGTATATGAAGCTTTCTGCCGATAGGCGAGTAGTAAAGCTTGTCCATACAGTCCTTGATGATTTTTTCACCAGGAAGGAAAATAAGAATTGCTCCGTCTTCGTCGTTGTCGAGAACACGGTCTACTGTGTTATAAATCTTTGTGAGGATCTGGTCGCAGCCAGAGTCTGTTGTAGTAGTTGAGCCGCCTGGAACCGGATCGTAAACAAGGGCAACCGGGTAAGTTACTGTGTCTATTGAAACAATAGGTGCGTTGTCAAAATACTCGCTGAAAACCTGAGTATTCATTGTAGCCGAGCTTACGATTACGCGGAAGTCGCTGCGTTCTTTTAAAACACGTTTTACAAGACCAAGTACAAAGTCAATGTTAAGGCTTCTTTCGTGTGCTTCATCAATCATGAGTACGCTGTATTTTGAAAGCCACGGGTCAAGCTTCATTTCCTGGAGCAGGATTCCGTCTGTCATGATTTTGATGCGGGTTTCTTGATTTGTATAATCTTCAAAGCGCATCTTATAACCGACGAGACCCGGATAAGTTGTTCCTAACTGCTTTGAAATAAATTCACTTACGCTGAGTGCTGCAATACGGCGTGGCTGAGTAACACCAATCATTCCGTTTGTAGCGTAGCCTGCTTCGTATAAAATTACCGGAATCTGTGTTGTTTTACCCGAACCGGTAGGGCTTTCTACAATTACTACCTGATTATTTTCAAGGCAGTCTAAAATTTTCTGTTTCTGTGCATAAACTGGAAGAGACTTATAATCTATTGCCATTCTATATAATCCTTTGTTGCTTCTTTATTGATTTTAATACGGCGTTCAATATACTTTGCCCAGTTTGTTCGCGGAACGTCGTAAAGATAATCTACAAAACTCTGATTAAGAGGTTTTATAACATACTCGTTTGCAGTGTTTATGTAGGTTGTTATGAAATAAGGTTCACATTTTTTGATTTTCATGGAACCGTCTTTTTCTCTGTGCATTGTGACAATGTAAAAAAGTCCGTCGCCGGTATTGTCACGTTCTCCGTTTGGATTTTTTGCAGTAAGCTCAGGCTTTGTTCGCTGGCCTGAAATTGTGTTGCCGTTTGCATACATTATAAGCTTGTCTCGGCCGGTTTTTGTATCAATTACAAGTTTACGATCTTTTATAATATGAGCATGATTTGCCCATACAAAATCAGCTCCGGCTTCAAGTAATTCCATATAAAACTGATTTTGTCGTTCGGTTATGTTTCTTGCATATTCAGGCTCGCTTGTATGTACAGAAATAATAAAAAGGTCACACGGATTTTTCTGACGTAATTCCTTTGCGTACTTAACAAAAGCCTTGCGCGACTCATCAGTTGGTTTAATAAAATTGATGTATTCAGAAGCATCCGGGCGGTTTAAAAGCTCTGTAATTGGAAGAAAAAGAATTTTCCAGCCGTTAGCTGTAAAATAATTGTAGGTAAGGGCAGAAAGCTCTGTTGACGGATTTTGTTTTGTACCTGAAAAATATATATCGTTTCCGAACTGTTGTTTTGTATATTCGGTAATTGCCTGAGTTGTTTTTATTGTTTCGAGAATACCGTTTTTGTACTGATCGTTGGTATGATTATTGCAGAGTGAAAAAACATCAAAGCCGGCATCAACTGCAGCCTGTACGTATTTACGGGTCATGTTAAAGCTTGGGTAAGAAGAAGCTGGTTTTGTAGTATCAACTGGAGCTTCGATGTTTGCAAAGGCGAGATCCTGTTCAGAAATTACATCTCGTACATCGCGCCAGATTTTTTCGTAGGTTGTAATATAGTAGTTTACCGAATGAGCCATAATGTCACCGGCAAAAAGAAGGGTTATTGTATCTTTGTCGTGTTTTTTATGCTGATTTTCATTATCGGGTGCCTGCGTAAGCGGTACGTTTTCGGCAGGCTCATTTATGATTTGCGAAGTAGTACCGCAGGCAGTAAGGAATGTAGTGAAAAGGAAAACAAGTGTGAAACATTTTGTGATGTAAGTTCTTTTCACTATATCTCCTGAATTATCCCGGTGGTTGAGCTTGTCGAAACTACCGGGATGAACTCTGCGGTGGTTTCGACAGGCTCAACCACCGTATTGTTTATTTATCTCCAGATTTTCTCTCTTACAAAAGTCTGGTTTCTGTCTGCACCTACAGAAACGATTCCAACCTTTGTGCCTGTGAAGTCTTCGATGAACTCTACGTACTCGCGGGCAGCCTTTGGAAGCTTCTTGTATGAAGTGCATTTTGTAATATCAGCCTTCCAGCCTTCGAACTTCTGGAGAACTGGTTTTGCACGGTTCAACTCAGGAATTGAAGCAGGGAAGTCTGTTACAATCTGACCATCGATATCGTAAGCAACACAAGCTTCGATTTCGTTCATATCGTCATAAATATCAAGGTGAGTAAGAACAAGGTTGTCGATTGAGTTTACGTGACATGCATAGCGGAGAG
>CAMJNC010000073.1 GCA_946407195.1 uncultured Treponema sp.
GGCTGGCATTATATTGATGATGTAACTGATATTAATGAACAGCTTTCTGTAGTCAGCGAAGATATAAGACGAAAGCTGCTTTCTGTGCTTTATGAACATAATGATTTGCTTAATGCCCGCGAAGGTATTGAAAAGGGAGACTTCTTTAAGTTTGCCCGCTCTGTAAACCACAGCCACGAAACCATGCGCGATATGTTTAATATTTCGTGCCCGGAAATTGACTGGATTTTGAAGCGCGTAAATGAACTGGAGCCTAATCTGGACTTTGTAAGGAACCCTGTTACCTGTGGCCGTATTACCGGAAAAGGCTTTGGCCGCTGTCTTTATGCTATCATGCGCGAAGGCGATATGGATAACTTTAAGGCAAAGATTGCTGAGTTTGAAAAAATTTTCGGCTTCCATCCTGATGTATACGAAGTTGAGCCTGCAGACGGTGCCACTTTAGTAAAGGACTAATGTGGAGCCGGTATGAAGATTCTGCTTTCAAACGACGACGGAATACAGGCAAAGGGAATAAACGTTCTTGCAGAGCGGCTTGAAAAAGATGGACACGAAGTATATGTAATTGCTCCGGATTCAAACCGTTCTGCCGTTTCACACCATATTACAATGTACAACGTAAACACACTCAAAGAAACAGGCACAAACAGATGGGCCTGCTCAGGCTATCCTTCGGACTGTGTGTGTATAGGCTTAAAAAGCAATATGTTCGATTTTAAGTTTGATGTGGTAATTTCGGGCATAAATGAAGGCGCAAATATGGGAACGGACATAGTTTATTCGGGAACCTGTGGCGCGGCACGTCAGGCAGTTTTAGACGGAATTCCTGCTATTGCATTGAGTGTGGATCCTGAGGAATGGACTATTGAATGCCGCAATAAAATGAAATATGAAGCCATGGCCGATTTTGCGGCTAAGAATCTTGAACAACTTATTGCTCTGGCACGCACGGAAGTTCCCCGCGTATTTGTAAATGTGAACGGCGCTTCCACAGACTCTTACCTTGGCGTAAAATACTGCCAGAGCTTATGTATACGCGATTATGGAGATACTCTTAAAATAATTGATAATAACGGAGTAAAAGAATCTCATTTTGTTCCGGGCGGAGCAACACCAAAACCAGATGAAAACAGCGATGCTTATGTGGTAAAAGAGGGCTATATTGCCATTTCTCGTGTATATGCAGAGCCTCTTGCTACGGAAATAGTGGACGGTATGCAATTTAAGTTGTAAAATAGTTTAGATATAATAAAAGGGTGGGGAAATTGCAGAACAATACAATTTTAGATGAAGGTAAAAACCTTTATTCTCAGAAACAATATAAGAAGGCCCTGGCATTCTTTCTGGGGCTTCCAACTGATTCACCTGCAGACAAAATAGAAGTCTCTTATTATCTTGGGCTTTGCTATACCAAGCTTGAGCGTTACGATGATGCCCTTTTATTTCTGGAACAGGTAGTAACCTCGGGCGGAAACTTTGAACGCGTGCTTCAGTGCCGTTTTCTGCTGGCAGTTATTTATGCGCTTTCGGGCCGTAAACGACTTGCAGACTTTGAGTTGAATAAGCTGCTTGAAACAGGATATATGACCGCTTCTGTATATGCGGCAATCGCCTTTGTTGCATGGGAGCAGAATGATACAGAGCGCTGCCTTAGTTACTATGAGCAGTCTCTTCGTGAGGACCCTGAAAATGTTTCTTCTCTGAACGGCTTGGGCTATGTGCTTGCATGCCAGGAAAAGGATTTAACCAGAGCGCTTTCTCTTTGTAAGCAGGCAGTAAAATCAGCTCCAAAATCAGCAGCTTGCCTCGACTCTCTGGGCTGGGTTTATTATAAGCTTGGACTATATAAAGACGCTTTGCAGTATCTGCAGCAGGCAGAACAGATAGACACAATGAATGTAGAAATTGCAGAGCATATAAAATCCGTAAGACTTAAGGCAGGGCATTAGCCGATGAAAAAAAGTACCGCTTTAATTTTATCTGCTGTTTTTTCTGTTAGTATGCTCTTTGGTCAGGTAACGACCGAAGATGCGGGACTTCGTATTCCCGAAGACAGAATAAGAACCGGTAACGAAGGTTTTGCTTCAGAGGAATTCAGGCGCGGTGTACAGGCTTACTATAAGGGAGCCTTTAACGAAGCAATAGTTCAGTTTGAAAAAGCTCTGGCTTATCTGCCGGATGATAACCTTATTCTCGACTGGCTTGGAAAAGCCTATTACAAGGCAGGTCTTGAAGGTTCTGCTTTAAGCTACTGGAATAATGCAAGTGAAAACGGCTATGGCGGACTTTTACTTGAAAACAAAATTGAAATTGTACGTGAGCGCCGTGTAACCGGTGACTCTACAGATAAGCTCATGCGTTTTTCGGAAGCAGGTGCCTTTCCGGGAGAATTTCAGGGTAACCTGATTTTCAGTGGTCCTGTTTCTGTTCAGCCAAATTATGATGGAACTATGTGGGTTGCAGCCTACAACACAAATGAACTGGTGCTTTTAAACCAGAACGGAAAAGTTGTAAACCGTGCAGAAGGTCCTGTAAACGGCTTTGACCGCCCGAGCGATATTCTTCGCCTTCACGACGGAAAGCTTCTTGTAAGTGAAAATGCGGGAGACCGTCTTGCTCTGCTTGATTCTAAAGGACATTTTGAACGCTATATTGCCGGAAAGGGACGTGCAAACGGACAGGTTGTTGGACCTCTTTATCTTGCACAGGATTACCTTGAACGTATTTATGTAACTGATTACGGTAACCGCCGTGTAGATGTATTTGATAAGGACGGACAGCCAATTTTCTTCTTTGGTGGAGTAAACGGTGACTTTGCCGGTCTTAAGGGACCTACCGGAATTGCCATTGCAGATGAACAGGTTTTTGTAGCTGATGATCAGCGTCAGTGTATTTACGAATTTGACAGGGCCGGAAACTTTATCCGCGAGCTGGTAGAGCCTGGTACTTTTAAAAAGCCGGAATCCCTTAAATATAAAAACGGTACACTTATTGTCTGCGATACAAATCGCGTTGTTTCTGTAGATTCAGAGTCTGGTGCTCTTTTTGAATATGTAAGAACAGGTAATGCTCCGGCGCGGGTAACTGCAGCAAGCCCGGATGTGAACGGAAATCTTATTGTAACTGATTTCACTGCAAACGAGGTTTACGTGATGTCTAAGGTTCAGGAGCTCGTAGGCGGTCTTTTCGTACAGATTGAACAGATTGATGCTTCCAAGTTCCCGAATGTTACGGTTGAGCTTCGCGTGGAAAACCGTCACCGTCAGCCTGTAGTAGGTCTGCAGGAAGAAAACTTCTACCTCACCGAAAATATGCGTCCTGTATCTAAATTAAAGATGCTTGGTGCCGCCTCGAATAATACTGATGCCGATATTACCATAATCATTGACCGTTCGGTAAACGCTTCTGTTCATGGTGCGGAAATTGAAAGCAGTGTAAAGGAAGTTGCGGCTTCTATGAACGGGCGCGGAATTCTTAGAATTGTGTCGGCTGGCGCTATCCCTGCGGTGGAATATGTTGGAAAGCCGGATGCGCTGGGGGATTTCAGTCTTGCAGCATTAAAAACAAAAACAACTTCATCTGCTGCCTGTGACCTTGCAATTCGTCTTGCTTCTAACGACCTTATTAATGCAGCAAAAAAACGAGGTATTGTTTTAATTACCGCCGGTAGAGATAATTCACTTTCGTTTGAAAAATACAACCTTGCAGAGCTTTCCTGCTACATGAACAATAACTCAATTTCTTTCTCTGTAATTCAACTGGATCAGGGAGCGCTTGGAGATGAGCTTGCTTATGTTGCGGACAGCACCTCTGGAGACGTTTATTATGTATTCCGTCCTCAGGGCTTAAACGATGTTGTAAAGGATATGATTGAGCTTCCTCAGGGAATCTATCAGCTTTCGTTTACTTCTGCAATGTCTACAAACTTTGGAACAAATTATCTTCCTCTCGAAGCAGAGGTTTATCTTTTGAACCGAAGCGGCCGCGACGAAACCGGATACTTTGCTCCACTGCAGTAAACTTATTTTTAGAACTCTGCCTTAGCTCCAATTGTAAAGCTTAAATTGATTCTGTCTGCAAGTCTTTCGTTTAAAATCAAGCTTCCGGTAAGTCCTGCATTAATGCTGTAGTATTCCATAAAATCAATTTCTACAAAATGCTCATATGCATACTTCTGACGCATTTCTGCTTCCTCACGACCAACCTCTGCCGTAAAGCTGTCTTTTCTTGAAATAGCATAATTTGTTTTACCCGCATTTGGATTTATAAGCTGAATCAAAGTTGAAACAAGACTTGTTTGAGAAGGACGTTTATAGGTGAGGGTATTCTGGACATTCCAGTTTGCCGTATCTTCAATTGAAAAATTAAACTGTTCGGTTAATATTGTTTTCTGGCTGATAAACAAAAGCAGCTGTGCGAAGGTTTGAATATTAAGCCGGAAATTATCCGGATCATCAGCTTGTATTTTAAAAATTGCTGAAAGGCTTGTAGTCAGTTCTTCCTGCATAAACCAGCCGAAAAGTTTTTCTGCGCTGTTGCTTCCAAAGTTATTTATTGAGTTATTTATAACTACAGTCTTTATCTGATATAAATCTGCAACCGGAGGCTGTCGATTTATTTCCCTTGTAACGGCAAGTGTAAGTGCAGAAGGAATGAAAATATCCTTTTTAGAATTATAAAGGGTTCGGCGGAAGTTACCTTCATATTTAGCGGCGTAGCTTTGTGTAACCTTTTCCTTCAGCTTAGAATCGAAAAGCTCGTAGAACGGAATGCTTGAATAAAACCAGCCGCGTTCATTTTGAAGACCATAAAGCTTTTGAGCATCACTCTTGTAATCTCCACCGGAAATAATATCGTTTATTCCGCCACCTGTTCTGGAAATTTCAAAGCTGAAAAACTTCTTTTCTGCAGTAAAAGGAAGCAGAAGAGAAAGATATTCCTTGTCTGTAAATTGTGGAGTAAGCGAGCTTTGTGAAGAATCAGAATTAGAATCAGAATTAGAATTTGTGAGTCTGTAAATGTCTGAAAGCTCATAGGTGAGCTTTGGTTTTATTGCAAGAAGGCCTTTGTTTAATGGAGCACTTCCATAAAGACAATAAGACCACAGGGTATTTCGCTCGGCTGCATTATTTTTTCCAGCAGAAAATTCGAGGCTTGAAATATCTGCCCAGCTCTTAAAGTAAGAATCTGAAGCAACTTCTTTTTCCGACTGAAGCACCTTTTGTGATGTTGTAATCTTTGTGCTTAAGCCTGCTTCTCCCTCATAAATCTTTTGATTATAGGCAGCTGTAATTGTAGTTTCCTGCTTGGCATGAAATTCTGAATTATAGGCAGAGGTTTTAAAGCCTGCATTTACAGGAATTTTTAATGGGCTTAAATTCAGAGAAAAAGCATTCTGTTTTCTAAGCTCATTTACGGCAGGTCTGTAGCGGTAGGTGTCTTCAAGAGAAATAAGCTTAAAAATAAAAAGGTCGCCGGCAGTTTTTATACTGTGTCCAGCTTCTGATGCTTTAGCACTTTCAACAAAGTTTTGAACTGCGGCATCTGCAGAAAGCTGTACTCCGCTTAAGGTAAAATCAGCCTGTGCCTTGGCACTTACAAAAGGAGCCGGCTTTGAAAAATTACCGCTTCCCTGGTCAGACTCAACTGCGGCATGAATGTATTTATTTTTATATTCTGCGGCAAAATAATTTCTTACAGTGCCGTAATAGCTTGCTTCATTAAATGAAAGCTTTTCAATAAAGGCCGGCTTTTCTTCAATTGTTGAATCTCTTTCAATAGAAAGTCTTGAAGCAACTACATCCTTATTGATTTTGAGATTATATGTATCCTCTGGAATTGCAGAGCCGTCTATAAGTACAGCACTTTCATCAGTTTTAATTGTGAGTGTATGCTTTTTGTTTAAAAGTCCAAGTGCTTCCAGGTCATTTATGTAAAGATAAATTGCTTCATTACTTCTAAGGGTAGTTCCTGTGTCTTCATCCATAATAAGAGTGAAAGGGCCTTTTAAGAGCTCGTCTGCTTCGGTGGCTTCATCTTTTTTGAAGCTGATTTCCAGAGTAATCTTTTTATAAGCAGAAAAATCCTGAGGCTTGAAAAATACCGTATCTTTTTTTTCTGGCTGTGGAGTTTTTAATTTAGGATTTGCTTCAAGCTCATCCTTCCAGTCTTCATAAAGCTCTTCCCAGGAATAAAGTAAAAGACCTTCTGCTGTATTATCATTTAAAAGTGATACTGCAGTTTTGTCTGTAAGTTTGAGTCCGTTTTTATCCCAGGTGATTCCGCTCGAAAATGCCGTAAAGCTGTTTTTTTGAATTCCATTTTCCAGATACAGCTCTTGAGGATTTACAGGCTGTCTTGTCGTAAGCGAAAAATCAGCTGTGAGCTCCGGAAGAAAATTAATTTTCATACCGGCGGCTGCTGTTACGGCGCCACTGTCAAAATCAGTTGTTTCTTCCTGCCAGGTAATGAGCAGCTGGTCTGTGTCGGAAACACTTGTATTTAATTGCAGAACTCCGGTATTTTCGTTAAAGACGGTCCCGGTTAGAAGAACTCCATTTTTATAAACCTGTACGGTTCCGGCTGCTGCTTTTTTCGAAATAATAATTTCCTTTACCGGCGAATAGGTTCTGGCTCTGATTGCAAGGTCTGTTCTGTGAGTAAGCCCAAGGTATATTTCCGGACAGTCCTCTGCAAACGGATAAACACTTCCTTCTGTATCTTCATTAATTACTTTTACGCTTCGTAAATCGCTGTCGAAAAAGTTTTCAAACAGATTTGTAAAGCTTTCATCGGTTTGAATTACCTTATATTTATTTACCGGTATTTCTGATTGTGCTGCAATTACAAGATATTCTGCATCCTTTGTTGTGCTGCGTGTACCGCAGTCATAAAGCACCGGACATAAGAAAGGAGAAAAGCCTTCGTAGTTTTGAATTATGAGCGAAGCCTCTCCATCAATTTCTGTCAGCATTTCATAAGCATAGTCTTTAAGCTGATATTTATTACCGCTTCCGAGCTCCTTTTGTATTTTGCCCAGAAAGGTATTTTCATTGTCCCAGCTGCCGGCTTGTGAAATTATTGAAGAAGGGCCTGAAGAAAATGTAAAGGTTACCAGCATGGAAGGAATATCTCCATCCATATTTTTACCGCCCTTTGCTTCCTGCGAAATATAGAGCCTGCCTTGTGCTACAGTATATTCATCTGTGCGAAGCTTTCGGTAGGTACGGTGGCGGGTGTCTGTGTATGAGCCGGCCTTATCTTCTACATAAACATTTTTAATTTCATAAAGCTGTTGTGCAGCAGAAGAAGGAAAACGGAATTCTCGTCCATAGGCAAAATCCTGCGCAGAAATATTTACGTCAGAAACCTTATTCATTCCGTAATAGATTACGCTTTTAGTTTCTGTCATGTCATAGCGTACAAGAAAATCAGCCTGAACTTTTTCTGAAGGAGATACAAGCTTGAGATTGATTCCCGGAGCCTGATTATTTCCACCGCGAAGAGAATAACCAAAGTGCTCTGCAGAATATCCTTCCGGCATTGTAATTCCTCTGTTTGCCAGGCGGAAGCTTCTTATAAGACCTTCACCATTATAGCCGAACGCAAAGGTATTTCTCGTAAATTCATCGGCAAATGCAGCTTCAAAATACCAGTGCTTGTTTATTGTAAGAAGGGCAGAAATATCAGTTTCCTGTTTGAAAACTGGAAGGGAAGGTGATACTGCAAAATCCGTTCCGTTTCCAAAAGAAAAGTCCAGACCTGCTGTAAGCTCAGCCTTCCATAAGCCGCTTACAGAAAAATCTACATGATTATTGTCATGAATGTCATAATCAAAAAGATAAGCTGGTGCATCATGGTCTGTTTTTTCCTGATCATAAACAGTACTTTCAGCCCTTAGCTCTGCCGGAAGCGCGCCAAGCAGAAAAGCTGCAATCACTGCCTTAAGCGTGCGGGCTTTATTTACTTTTATTTCAGGATGTTTTTTAGAAAGCTTTAATATAGCCTTTTCAACAGCCTGTTTTTTTTCATCGTTATTTGTAGAAAATAAATCCTGCTGGTAAGGCTTTTCCTCTTTTACAATATTTTCAAAGCCGACACCAAGAAGCCTTATGCCGCGGCCATTCTGATAACGTTTTTCAAAAAGTCTTTTTATAATTTCAAAAAAGGAATCGAGCGTAATAATATTGCGCTCTACAGTTTCCTGTACGGTACTTGTTGAAAAATCTTCATATCTGATTTTTACAAACGCAGTTCTTGAAAAACCTTCTTCCTTGAGAAGTCTGAAAAATACTCCATGCGCAAGCTCTAAAAGCTCTGTTTCGATTGTATAAATATCAGTTAAATCATAAGGGAAGGTTGTTTCTGCACTTATGGAATGAGACTTTGTTTCGCGGTTAAAAGATTCTTTTTCAATTCCGCGAACTACGTTATATAAAAAGGCGGCCATGTTTTTACCGAACAAAAACTCAAGAGTATCGTAATCCTTTTCGTAAATGTCGCGGGTAGAATTTAGCCCCTTGCTTTTTATAAGCTCAAGAGATTTTGGACCAAGTCCCCATACCTTATTCAGAGGAAGATTCAGCATAAAAGCTTCTTCTGTACCAGCCTTTATATGATAAAAGCCATCCGGCTTGGAAAGTCCGGAAGCTATTTTTGCAAGATATTTTGTAGTTGCAAGGCCTGCAGAAACTGTAAGACCGGTTTCGTTTTTTACACGCTGCTTAATTGCAAGTGCTGTTTCCTGGGGAGGCCCAAAAAGCTTTTCTGTTCCTGTTAAATCAATAAAGGCTTCGTCAATTGACATCTGGTCTACATCAGGTGAATAGTCACGGAAAATATTCATTATCTGATGAGAAAGCTCTGCATAACGGTGCATACGCCCATGAACAAATATTCCCTGCGGACAAAGCTTATAAGCCTGAAAGGTAGGCATGGCAGAATGAACGCCAAACACACGGGCTTCATAGGAGGCAGTAGATACAACACTTCGTCTGTCCTCTGGTTTTCCGCCGACAATAACAGGCTTTCCTCTGTATTCCGGATGATCCAGCTGTTCTACAGAAGCAAAAAAAGCGTCAAGGTCGACATGCAGATACCAGTGTTCCATCAGTTTTCTCCGGTTTCTATTGAGCGGCTTATAAACTGAAAGCTGTCAGAATTTTCATCTTTATAAACAGCAGAAACAGTAATTCTGCTTGGAACCTTTGCAGCACCATATCTGAAGCTCATTTCTTTCGGCGGATTATTAGGAATACTGAAGCGTGCCTGATGAGCAGAAGGATTTGTATAATCATTATCAGAATAAAGAATTGGATTTACCAGCGCAGTAGTAATAAGTATGTCGCAGAGAACACAATCCTTTTCGAGGGAAACATCAATTGTACGTATTGTATCATCAAATACTTCAGTATCGGTTACAGAAAGAGAAATAAGCTCGCTGCCGGAAGTATTAATTGAAAGATTAGTTTGAGGCTTTTCTCTTTTATTCAGTGTATGAATACGAATAAAGCCAAAGCTTATAAGTGATGCGGAAATAATTACATAGGCAATTGCTGTTGAAATAATTACAAAGCTGATTTTTTTATAGCGTGTTCTAACCGAAGTAATGATTCTGAACAAAACAATATGCACAGGATAAAGTACAAGCGGAATAACAATAATAATACCCGGGCTTTTTGCAAGGAATTCAGAAAGCTCTTTTAAATCAGCTGAATCAATCATTTTATTGGCATACGGAATAAGCGGAATAATCATCAGCAGGAAAATACCGATATGCAGATAATTGTTTTTTACAAAAAGCGCCAGAAGTGAAAGCAGACAGATTGTAATAAATATAGGGCTTAGGGAAATATCAGCCAGAATAAAAATAGACTGATTTATAAAACAGCTGATTACCAGCAGATAGTCTACGGCCCTTTCCTTAAATTTGTTGTTGAGCGTGAGAATAATAAGGTAAGCAGAAAGTGTAAGAAAAAGCGAAATACAAATCTGGAAAATCAGCTGCCCGTAGATTTTTCCAGCATAGCTTGCGTTTGCAGCCAGATTAAGGAAGAAGAATCTTCCGGCAAAAAAGCCAAGTGTCAGTAAAAGCCAGGTGAGGGGAACCGACCACCAGATTTTTCCGATTGTAGACCAGGTATGTTTTTTAAGTCTGTGGTTTACAAAAATAAAGGTAAAAATAAAAAGCAGCCAGAGGAAAATGGTTGGAATTACAATATGAAGAATTATCTTTTCGGAAAGAATATGATATTTTCCAAAAAGTCTGAAAATCATAAAGTGATGCTCCCAGTTAAGGTCTGCATTTTTTGCAAAAAGCTTTACAAAGCCGGTAATTATATTTTCTGTAATTTGAGTTTTGTTTTCTTCGTCTATTCCGCCAAGTAAAAGCTTTATTGCGGGAATGTCATAGTCAAAAAAACGTGTAAGAACAGGGCTTGATATAAAGCTGTAGGAAGAAAGCTGGCTGATTACTATAATCGGGAGAGAGGAAGCCAACCCGTTTTCCTTGTAGAGGTTGAAGGAGTTTTTTATGAGACGGGGAGGAGAAGAAAGACTGCTCGAGGTGGTTTCAATATAGCTTTCTTCACATTCAAGATCGAAAATTCCAGCTGTATAAGAAAGGTTTGTATTAAGGCTTTCAAGAAACACCCTGGTTCCGTATATCATATCTGCCTTTTCAAGTATCTGTTTTTCACCGTAAGCAAAAAGTGCAGTTACTGTAAAAGGGTAGTCTGCTGCGCGTATTTTATTTAAGGCTTCTTTTATAACCTGCTGATTTTGAGGAACATCCTCCTGAAAGAAAATGAGCAGTAAATTTTCGGGTGAACTGTTCTGTTCTGGGGCAAATGTGACGATAATATTATAAGGAAATGTGTTTTCGCCGGAAACTACCAGACTTTGAGCAGAAGGTGAAAAGCCGTTTTGTTTGAGGAAAGTATGAACTTCGGAGCATAATTCTATGCCGCTTGTCCTGTTATCTCTTGCAAACGCCAAAGAGCAGGTAAGAAGAATCAGAATGCTGCACAGAATTTGTCGTATTTTCATTACTTTCAGTTTAAATTTTTATTGTTTACAATGCAAGTCCTATCGTGTATAATAGATAAAAATATAAAAAAGATTTGCATTTAGCAGGGTGTATGGGATCAGATAAGAAATTCATATTGG